>JARLHB010000495.1 GCA_031292465.1 Ignavibacteriaceae bacterium | reverse complement strand
CCCGGAATGCCGGAACAACTGGATAAATTAAACTTTGAAGATGAGGATATAAATTCATTTGTTTTAATGGCCAGTCCTTTTCGGGGATATATTGAAGGCGCAAAGGATAATCTTGATAAGATAATACCTTTAATTAACAATATTAAGAGAGATGGCCAAGGACAAAATCTTTTAAAAGGTAGAGATCCCGCCTTTTTCACAAATTATGAGTTAATCAAGGATCTCCTAGGATTAATTGAAAAAAATAATCCATTAAAAAAAATATTAAACTTTAATGAGGATATATTGGGGGTTTATCAATATGTTCTCCCTCGAAAAGACCCATATCTTCCTGAATTATTCCCTGAGGATCCTCATAGTGGCAAAATTATTCTTTATTGGGGAGTAATTGGCCTGGTTGCTGCAATACTAGGAGTAGAAATTGAACATTTGACAGCAGTAGTTCTTGCCCACGAATTAGCACATGCCTATACTCATATTGGTATGGATATAAATCGATCACGATGGAATAGCTTAGGGTTTTCAAAATCTGATATTGATCTAAAAGAAGGATTAGCTCAATATTATGCATTTCAAATATTACAGAAAATTGAAACCCAGTACAATTCTGTCAGAACATTCAGCTTATTACTAAAGGACCAACCCGCCCCTTACCATAAACATATTGAATTTCAAAATTTTTCACCTGAAGAAATTCGTTTAGCTTTAATCAGAATCAGAAATGATAATAATGGAATTGGAAAATTTAATACCTTTAAAGATTATCTAGAGGAAGCACGCAAGCTTTTAAACTCCTGATCATATAAATTATATTATTAACATTTCTGCTTTTATAGACCAATTCATTGATTTAATCCAACTTTTTGTTCTATTTTATAATTTCAATTTATTCGTTTTTGTAATTGTATAATACCGCTATAAATATTGTCAGTAGTATTGCCTCTATGGATACCATTATTTCTACAATGCTTTTGTTTCAGAAATATGGTTCTAAGGAACAAGTAAAAAGTTTCGTCATTGATGAAAACGTTTTTAATCTACGAACGGTTTATAGCAGGATACGTACTTTGGATGCTATTCAGGCCTCGTTTATGGGAACAATCAGTCCAGGAAATTCAGATTTTGTATCCAAATTTCTGGCTCTTGAAAATGGAAAATCCTTTCGGAAATTGTTCCTTTTTTTACAATTCGGGTCATTAAATTCATTGTTTTATCGATTAACTTTTGGTTATTTATTACAAAACCTGAAATCAGGAAAATTGGTTTATTCTACTGACGACATTTACTCAGAATTACTGGAAATTCAGTCAGAATCTCCTGAGGAACTTCCTTTTTCAGAGTCTACCCTAAGAGTTACTGCATATAAATACCTCACCTTATTGGCAAAATTTGGTCTTTTTACTGGCAGACAAAAAAAATCATTTGTATTGCCCACTATAAGTCTGCAAGAATTTTGTTTTATTGTATTATTCCTGCATAATCTTGGAGTCAAAGATGATGATATCTTTTCTTCGCAATGGCTAAGTTTATATACTCAGTCGGAAGCGGAAAAATTTAGACTTTGTCAGGAAGCTGCTGTCCACAACTATATTGGTTTTTCACGTTTGGGAAATAGGGTTACTATCATACCTTTAATATCATTGGAGGAATTCTTTGACACCATTAGAATCGGAAATTGAACGCAAGTTCCGTGATTTGAAAGTTTATCTTGATGCGGGGAATCGGACTATTATTAAAAGTAAAGCTCATGGAGGAAATTCGATACTCTTTATTTATCTACCAGAAAATGAACCGATATATTTAAAGGAACTTTCGACCAGATATAATCCATCAGCCTTTGTAAACATTGCTGATACCTTAGTAGAATATATTGAAAAGGTAGGACTTGACGAATTCATTGAATATTACAAGGATCATGCATATGATCCAGGCGAAGTATTTGTTTCAGATTCAGATTATGAAGGTGATTTTTTTCATTTCCTCCTGAATAAAATTCAAACAGTTTCCTTAAACAATGATATAGTTTTTATTGTAAGAACGGGAGCATTATTGGGCACTAATATTTCCAATGCCAAACTTCTGGAAAACGAGATTATTTCAAATCTAAAAAATCCTTTGGTTATAATGTATCCGGCCCGGATTGATCCTGATATTTATGGGCAGGAAGTCATAAAATTTCTTGGGTTCCAGAATGCCTCAAATTATCGAAGCTTTATTATAAAATGAAAGGTTAAAAATGTTATTAAAAGATTTACTTGAAGTTGAAATTCCTGATGAAATCACGCATGTTATTGATGTACAAAATACAAGGGAAGAAATTGTCGAATCCGAAATTTCAGTATATATCGTAACTAATTCCTTAGCCAAAAATTATTTGACTTTAGCGCAAAGATTTAATTCCCTGGAAAAAGAAACTGGCGTTTGGTTATCCGGTTTTTATGGTTCAGGTAAGTCATACTTCGCTAAAGTATTTGGACAACTTTTAGAGAATAGAACTATAAAAGGTACTCCATTTATTGAACGATTTTTCGCACGACTTCATGGTTTGCAGGATGCCGCACTTATAGAGAATGAAATACGCGGTTTGGCTAAAAAGCATAAAACACACATTGTATATATTGACATTGGGAAAAAAGGGGTCATTATTCAAAACGGGCTTTCTTATACTCTCTTTAAGAGTCTTTTGCATAGCCTCGGATTCATGACAGATAAATATGGATTTGTAGAATTTGAGCTTTATTTGAATAATGATTTAGATAATTTCAAAAAAGGAGTTGAATCTCTAAAAGGAATGACCTGGGAAGAGGTGAAGAATAATCATATGATGGTTGCTCCTGTAATGAAACAGGTATTTGAAAAATCCTTTCCAGGCAAATATACCAATGATTCAATCCAAAGACTTGAAGATACAATTAAAAGCTTCAGCCCTGATCTGCTTGCCGAATTGATTAAAAATTATCTGAAGATTTCAAAAACAGACCGACTTATTTTTATAGTAGATGAAGTTAGTGAATCAGTTGCATTACGAAAAATAGATTTACTTGATTTACAGGGCGTAACAGAATCCTTATCTTCAGTCGGTGCAGGTAAGGTATGGACTTTTGCATGTGCACAGGAAAAACTTGATGATGTTTTGAGAAATTCCGGTTCCAGTATGAACGAGTTAAGTAAGGTCCAAGATCGTTTTAAAACCAGGCTGCATCTTTCCTCTAATGATGTCAATGAGGTAATTGAGGAAAGACTAT
>JARLHB010000048.1 GCA_031292465.1 Ignavibacteriaceae bacterium | reverse complement strand
CTGAAACTACGCGTGAGAAAGAAAGATACCCGGAAAAATTTGAAATAAATATGCTTCGATGCATTTTCTGCGGATTCTGCGAGGAAGTTTGCCCTGAAGAAGCAATTGTGATGAGCAAAGATTATGAGTTGGCATTCACCAACAGGGAAGATGGTATTTACGGAAAAGATAAATTGCTTACCCCGGTCATACAGCTTCAGGATAGAATCGAATTTTTAAGAAGCTACAAATAACCAGTCTGTATTAAAGCCTAAAAATATTTTCATAGTATCATTAACACCGCGATTAATCGCGGTGTTAATAAATAAGCTATAACTTCTTTAACCGTTTTAACGGTTTACCCGTCGCTTTATATTTAAAGAACAGTAACACAAAATTGAATATTTATGAATTTGTTACGAGCTTTCACACAGTTTCTGAATGCCGGAGCAATTTTAGACACTGGTGAAATATATTTCTTCCTTCAAAAAAAATTTACTTTTAAATTATTAAAGCATATTTTAATAACAATAAAAACACGGAAAAGGGTAATTAGCATTCCCATTAGAAACCCCTAAGGTATTCATAATTGATTATTCCAAAATCAATAAAGAGGGAAAATGCTGTCAAAAATTCTTTCAAGCGCGACTATAGGGATAGACGCATATACAGTTGAAGTAGAAACTAACGTTGAAAAACAAATTCCCGGCTTTACAATTGTCGGTTTACCTGATAATGTTGTAAAAGAAAGTAAAGAACGGGTAATAACTGCAATTAAAAACAGCGGCTACGACTTCCCGATTAAGAAAATAACCATCAACCTTGCTCCCGCGGATATAAAGAAAGAGGGAAGCTCTTTCGACCTGCCCATTGCAATAGGCCTGCTTGCTGCTAATGAAATAATTACGCTGGAAGATTATACAGATACCATATTTTTAGGCGAGCTATCTCTTGACGGCAAACTCAGGCCTGTAAAAGGCGCACTTCCAATATCTGTTGAAGCAAAAAGAAAAGGTATTAAAAGAATAATTCTTCCCGTTGATTCCGCAAGTGAAGCATCTATTGTTGACGAAGTTGAAGTGTACGGCATGGAGAGCCTTACTGAAGTTGTGAATTTTCTTAACGGCGATCTTGTAAAAGAAAGAACAAGAACTGATAAGGATGAACTGTTCTCACAAATAAATTTATACCAGCTTGATTTCTCGGATGTAAAGGGGCAGGAGAATGTTAAGCGTGCTCTGGAAGTTGCTGCCGCAGGCGCGCATAATATTATTATGATAGGCCCGCCCGGCTCAGGTAAAACAATGCTGGCCAAAAGGATACCTTCGATACTTCCGCCTATGTCCCTTGATGAAGCGCTGGAAACAACTAAGATTCATTCCATAGCAGGTATAATTCCTAAGGATAAGCCGTTAGTAACGGAACGGCCTTTCAGGAGTCCGCACCATACTGTGTCTGATGCTGCGCTTGTGGGGGGAGGGTCATTCCCCAGGCCGGGTGAAGTGTCTTTTGCGCATCACGGTGTACTTTTTCTTGATGAACTTCCCGAATTTAAAAAGAATGTACTGGAGGTATTGCGCCAGCCGCTGGAGGATTCCAAAGTAACTGTAAGCCGTTCCAAGCTGTCGCTTGAATTCCCGGCTAATTTTATGCTTACTGCTGCTATGAATCCCTGTCCATGCGGGTATTATACTGATCCGTCCAAGGAATGCACATGCGCTCCTCCGCAGATACAGAAATACATGGCAAGAATATCCGGCCCGCTATTAGACAGGATAGACATACACATTGAAGTGCCTGCAGTAAAGTACAAAGATCTTTCCACCTCAACTAAAGGCGAAACCTCCGCCGAAATACGGGAACGGGTAATACGTGCAAGAAAAATACAATACGACAGGTTTGCACACCTGAAAAACGTATTTAACAACGGTGATATGGGCAGTAAAGAAGTAAGGCAGTACTGCAAGCTGGATACGGCATGTTCCGATTTATTAAAAATGGCAATGACGAAGCTGGGGCTATCCGCAAGGGCATACGATAGGATATTAAAAGTAAGCCGTACAATAGCCGACTTAGACAATGCAGAAAATATTTTACCGCAGCATATAAGCGAGGCAATACAATATAGAAGTTTGGATAGGGAGTTGTGGAAACATTAATAAAAAACCTCCGAGGTTTTCCTAAACCTCGGAGGTTTAAATAAAAGATAAACTTAGATGAATCAACCACGTAATTTTTATAAAGATACATATCATCATCTTTATAATAGAGGAGCCAATAAGCAGTCTATCTTCTTTGAGAGAGCAAATTATGTCTACTTTTTGGAAAGACTTAAGTTTTATAAGAATAAATATGAGATAGAGGTATTATCATACTGCCTTATGCCGAATCATTTTCATTTATTTGTCCGGCAATTAGAAAATAAATGTACTATTTCTGAATTTATTTCATCTTTGTTAAACTCATATACAAAATCTATAAACAAGAGTTATAAAAGGAGCGGTACTTTATTCGAGAGTAAGACTAAAAGTAAGCAAATAATTGATGATGCTTACTTTAAATGGGTAATTAAATACATATTGGAAAACCCTGTAAAAGCCGGTTCGGCTGCTAACATAACCGATTGGGAATATTCAAATGCCAGAGATTTGCTTGGCTATAGAAATGGATGCTTAACTAATACAAAAGATATTATATCCTATTTTGATAGTGAAACACAAATGAAAGAATTTCTAGTCGATAAGAATATTAAAGTGGCCTATGAATTTTAAACAGCAAAAAACCTCCGAGGTTTCTGAAAACCTCGGAGGTTTGGATAAATGGCAATGACGAAGCTGGGGCTTTCTGCAAGGGCATACGACAGGATACTAAAGGTTAGCCGTACAATAGCTGATTTAGACAATGCAGAAAATATTTTACCGCAGCATATAAGCGAAGCAATCCAGTACAGAAGTTTAGACAGGGAGCTGTGGAAACATTGAAGTATTAGCCTTCAAGGTTTTCGGCCTAAGGCTGATCCGCTTCTGGCTGAGGCCTCTACCTTGAAGGTTTAGATTAATAACAATGACAAAGTTTAGTTATTTTGTTAGAATAAATGGCTAAAATATAAAACAGGAAAAATAGAACAAGTTGACAACATCAAATATCCTAATAATTATTGGATTATATTAATCATGTTAAAAAGCAATATAATAAAAGTAAAGGGAACCGAAGTAACAATTATCAAACACAATGATGAAGATTATATTTCTCTAACTGATATGATTAAAAGCTTCGGCGATGATTCAATAATTAAAAATTGGTTAAGGAATAGAAATACTATTGAATTTTTGGGGATTTGGGAGCAAATATATAATCCAAATTTTAATTCGGTCGAATTCGACCTAATTAAAAAATAAGCCGGGCTTAACTCATTTGTCCTTTCCGTAAAAAAATGGATTGAAAGTACAAATGCAATCGGTTTAATAGCTTCTGCGGGAAGGTATGGTGGCACATATGCTCATCGTGATATTGCTTTTGAGTTCGGAAGTTGGTTGAGTGCAAAATTTAAACTTTACCTTATCAAAGAATTTCAGCGTTTAAAAGAAGAAGAAGCTAAAATTAATTCTCTCGAATGGAATTTTCAGCGTACCCTTGCTAAGGTAAATTATAAAATTCATACAGATGCAATAAAAGGAAATCTTGTCCCTGCCAAAGTTTCCAAACAACAAATAAATTTTATTTATGCCTCTGAAGCTGATATTCTTAATGTGGCACTATTTGGAATGACTGCGAAAGAATGGCGGGATACTAACCCAGCTAAAGAAGGTAATATCCGTGATTATGCACCACTTGAACAACTTATTGTCCTTTCTAATTTAGAGAGTATTAATGCTGTTCTTATTAGTAATGGCTTAAATCAGAATGAACGGCTGTTACAATTGAATACTATTGCTATTAATCAGATGAAATCATTGATTTCGAGTACTCAAATCAAAAAGCTGGATAAAACTTGACAACTTCCAGGGCTGAGGCTAAACCTTGAAGGTTCTGTGTCAAATCTATAACCAAACTGGGCTTTTCTGTAAGGGCATACGACAGGATACTTAAAGTAAGCCGTACAATAGCAGATTTGGACAATGCAGAAAATATTTTACCTGTGCATATTAGTGAAGCCATACAGTACAGAAGCTTAGACAGGGAGTTGTGGAACCATTAACAAAAACCGCCAGGGTTTTGGAAATTCTTGGAGATTTAGATTCGAATATTAACAAAGATTAAACGTATAATTTTTATATAGGAACCTATCAGTAATGATATACTTGGGTACGAAAGATGCTGTAGAGATTATATCTCAAGATGTGAACGCCAATAACCTATTAATCGTAAATGTAAATATAAAAGTAAGTTCTGCTGAAAATTTAAGGAAAAATTATACAAACAAAAAAATATACAATATTAAGATATAACTGTTTTATGCTGGAAAGTTGTATCTTAATGACTCGGAATAATTAATAGTTTATACTTTAGTAATATTATAACATCTAAAGAAACTGAAAGATACAACAAACTAAATAGTAAGTGATACTTTATGAAGGAAAGATATCCTCCATCGTATGGTAGAGATAACGAGGGATTATTTGAACAATTTGAAAGTTTTACTGAGCATTTTTCTAAATCCGAGAGTGATAATATTGGCTTGTATAAAAAAACAATAATAGAATTGTTCAATACTACTTATTCATTAATGTCATTACTTATCCCATGGTGCTTTTTGGATCCTTATGCTCATAGACATTCTATGACAAAATTACTTTTTTCAACTCTACATAAAAATTATTTTGCTTTTTATTCAAGTTATAAACAAACGTTGTTTGGTTTATATGGCCCCTCAAGGATATTCTTGCGGTATATTTATGAGGGACTTGTAATATCAAAATATTGTTCTATCTCTGAAGACAATAGAATATATCAGCGATGGGAAGACGGTGAGGTTATTTATTTTAGCAACAGTATTCTAAAGAAAATATCAGAACCAACTAAAAGTGCTCTTGAAGAAATGTGGAACATCTTATGTAATTTTTCTCATGCAAATAAATATTCGCTACAAGTATCTCTATCTACCGATGAGGTATTTAAAGAAATTGGATTAAACTTACCTTTATTAATAGCATTACTCGAATGTAACTATCACCTATTAAATTCACATTTTATTACAAAATCAATGTTGAATTCTTATAAATCCGCTTTTGAGTGGGAACCTCTAAAAGCATTAAAACAAAAGCAACGGATTACTATTAGAAATGCAATGATTACAAAAAAAACAAGAACATTTGTAAGAGAATTTAATAAAACTTGGGTAATAAAAACCTAGCCTTCAGCTTCAATCACACTGTTTATGCGGAATATTCGCAGGAAATCCTTCGAGTTTTGCTTTTTGGAAAGATTTACTATATGATAATTAAGGTAAGCCGAACAATAGCTAATTTAGACAACGCAAAAATATTTTATCATAGCATATACGTAAGCCTTTGGCTTAATCGAAGCAATACAATACAGAAGCCTATATGTGGAATTGTCGAAGCATTAAAGGGAAAGTAATAAGTTAGTTGCTTTAAGCTCCAATAGTGCCAGTTTTTACTTTTCCGGCCCGCTTGTAGTTGGCAATAATCACTCCGCTTGGTGTAATTGTACTCTCTATTAGTGTGAATGCTGCCGGAATTGTGCCGTCGTCAAATATTTTTTTACCTTTACCAAGAGTCACCGGGAAAATTTTTAGCCAGATTTCGTCAACTAAATCATTTTTAAGCAGTGTCTGGACGAGGTTGCCGCTGCCCCAAACTTTAATGTTGGAGCCTTCTGTCTTTTTAAGCTTTTCGATATCTGTTACGCTTTTAAAGAAAACTGAGTTTTTCCAATCTGACTTTTCCATGGTACTGGACATGACATATTTTGTGACCTCATTGATACCCGGCCATCCATTTTCATGCTTCGGCCAATAGCCGGCAAAAATTTCAAATGTTTTTCTGCCCAAAAGAAGATCTGCAGGCTGCATCTGTTTTTCCAGTATCTTACCAAAAACTTCGTCACCATACGATGCAGTCCAGCCGCCATATTTGAAACCGCCTGATGTATCTTCGTCCGGCCCGCCAGGTGCTTGCATTACCCCATCAAGGGATATAAATTCAAGTACAATTATTTTTCTCATGCCCAGCCTCCTTGGTTATAATTATATCAACTTAGACTTATATTTATTAATAACCCTACTGTTTATATTAAACATCTGTAATCTATTAGAATATAATAAATAAGGAAAGGGATATTTGCGTCAATCTTAATGGTTGATTGCGGCATTTAATTTATTAAATAATTAACTCACGTTACGCAAAATAAGTTAAATATCGTTTAATTAGAATTTCATATTAAAAGCCAGCTTGATAGTTCCCAATTCATCTTGAGCAGCTCTTAATGCCTGAAGATAAAGTTTT
>JARLHB010000494.1 GCA_031292465.1 Ignavibacteriaceae bacterium | reverse complement strand
ACGTAATTTAGATATAAAACAGGATTAGAAGAATACATACAATCTATGCCATCATGAGTATTATAACAGACCGTATTATCATGGATGATCATGTTAGTGCTATTATTAAGATAAATACCGCTGGTATTATAATTAATAATACTATTCGCAATTAATATACTTGCTGTAGTTCCTGTACATTTAATTCCATAAGCTGCATGTTGAATTGAAGCATATAGGATTGTTCCGAAACCTGTAGAATTAAAGATAATCCCCCCCCATGTGCCTGAACTTCCAAACCTGTCAAAGACAGTACTAACAGAAGAAGAACTGTTTCCAACTATTAATGTACCGTTTATTATTAATTTTGCCACATTTTCAAAATGCAAACGTGTACCGGGTGCAATGATTAGAGTAGCGCCTGAACTTACTGTTATATCCCCATTAATAAGTAACTGGCCCTGCCATGTTTGAGATGATGTTATTGTTTCGTTACCTCTTATAAATCCTCTGTTCTTAAATACAGTTTCTAGTTTAGAAATATGCAAACCGTTGTATAGATCTCTGTCTGCCTGCAAAATAGCTTCAACATAATCTCCGACATTAGAAGATGTAGATAGATAATGTAAGCTTTGTAGAACAAGTTTTGTAGTAGTATCTCTACCTATATTAGTACCTGCACTTGGATCGGTTGCAGTATTATATTCAATGTCCATTAAAGTAGATGCCCATACATGTCCTTTATCATAATAATATGAACTTAACCAAAGATCTGAATTGTAATTACCGGTTGGAAAATCATATATACCCGTGTTATTCACATCCGATGGAACAAATATCCAATTAACTCTGTTATTTACATTATAATAAGACAAGCCTCTTGAACTTTCTAGCTTCCTTCTATAGCTTATTGCAAAATAATCTCCAATGCCTTCCGAAATACCGCTCCCCTCATTGTTCAAATTTGTTATTCCGCCATTAATTAAAGCGTCATGAAGAGCATGCCCATATTCATGGATTATAACGGACTGGTCCTCTCCGTGATCAGGATAATATCCTGATGAAGTATCTGGCTTACACCATGCAAATCGTAATGTTTGATCCGTAGATTTGTAATAGCTTGCGCATGAATCATTATTGTAAAGATCAGTTGCATCAAATTGTATAGCATCAACACTATCCCATTTTGGAGAAAAGCCCAATCCGTGAATATATGTACTAAATTTATCGATATGGAAATAAATATTAACCTCATCAAAACCTGTCGATGGCCTATAATAATAAAAACTTCCAGTTGAACTCTTCGCTAGGTCTCCTTCATCATTCAAACTTTTAGATGCTGCATATGTTCCTTGTATATAATAATAACCATCACTTTGTTTAGGATTTAGATTGAAAAGTTGTGTAGCATAGTAACAACTATTATCTATAAAAGCACTATCGTCTCCTTGAATAATAAAAGGTTCTGACGGCAAACTATTCCAATAAGTCACTGGGTCAAGCAAGAACACTCTTCCCTGCCCGGTATCATACAAACGTTTATTGCCAAATTCCAAAACTTTATTTGTATGCGCATCAACTATTACTAACCAGTCTCCGTTTGGATCGTCAAGAGGCAGCAAGACTTTCCATGCAAGATGAAATTGAGAAATACTATCTTTATATATAATCAGTTGTTTTTTAGAAGCAAAGTTCTTTTCACGCTGTTTTCCATTAACTGTATTAAAAGCAATCTGCTCGGCGCTAATGCTGTCAATTGAAGGTACTATATTTAAAGAATCAAGAGATGAATCTTTCTTAAAACCATTGATCAATGCTGTAACCTGGTTTGATTTATTTATGCTAACTACTGTTTCGGATCTGAAGACTGGTATTCCTTTAAATATTTGTGTAAAACAGACATGATGCCCGGCAGGGCTTTCTTTTATACTAAGCAACTTTAAACCAGTTAAGTTTTCATCGGCCTGAAATTTTGGATTATTCTCTTTTAAGTATTGTCTCGCTATAACTTCAGGAGTGCCCTGATACTGGTTTGTATGAATATTGAAAGTTGACTGGGCATAGGTATCGTTGCTAAAAACCATTCCGCCTAATTGAAAGAGACTAAAAATTAACAGAAACTGAATAAACCTAAACATAATAGTTATCCCATTTTGAATTTGAAATTGTTTATTGTTTTCCTTTTTCATTTTAGCAACAACATTTTTTTTGTTTCAGTATAGCCATTTACAGTTAAAGAGTAGAAATATACTCCGCTTGGTAGTCCTGATGCATTCCAGCTTACTATATGGCTGCCCGCTACAATAACACTATTTAGTATAGTTGCAACTTCCTGTCCCAATACATTATATATTCTAAGTGTTGCAAGCCCTTCCTTTTTTATTGTAAATTCTATTTGTGTTGATGGATTAAATGGATTTGGATAATTTTGGCTTAATGAATATTCATTAGGTTTAGTAGAATTTAATCCTTTAACATCCGTAACCATTTCAGATAACGGGCGGCGCCATACCCCGCTACCGTTAGTACCTGCATAAATATTTCCATTATTAATAATAATAGTATTTATATTATAATTTGTTAAGCCCGTATTTATTGCCGTCCAATTGACCCCGTTATTGCCTGAATAGAAAATGCCTCCACCTTCTGTACCGGCAATAAGCAAACTGTCATTTACAGCAATTGCCCGCACTTTAATGTTTGTCAGACCAGTATTGATTTGAGTCCAGTTAATGCCATTATCTATTGTGAAATAAACGCCTGCCCCGCTAGCAGCAATGTAGATAGTGCTATCCTTCATAGCAAAGTTATATATAACGGAAGATTTAATACTTATACCTACATTATTCCAGGTTGATCCATTATTTGTTGAAAGTAAAACTTCTCCTCCGCCATAATCTGACACAAAAAGATTTTTGCCGCTGCTAAATAAACTTTGGGCATGGATGGCCCAATTTGTAGAGTTCCAATAAACCCCATTATCTGTAGAACGAAAAATTCCTCCCAATTCACCCATAAGCCCAACAAAAATATCCTTCCCTTGAACAGTTAAAGATTGATATGGCCCCCCACCATAAATACCGGAATCCGCAAATGCCCAATATGCCCCATTATCACCCGAACGATAAATCCTACTATTTGCTGCTGCAAAAACTAGGCTATCCTTAACAATAATCGCATTAATATATAAATCAGTTAACCCGTTATTTACTGCGCTCCAGCTTTTCCCATTATCCGATGACTTAAATATGCCATTTCCATAAGTACCCGCAAACATTAAACTGTCTTTTACCGTTATTACTTGTACATCACTATTATTTAACTCTTTTATTTGTACCCACTGGGCATAAATATTCACACTGTTAAACAGAAAGAAAATAACAATCGCTAAAAATTGCGTACATCTATACATTATAGACCTCTCGCTTATGAATTTTTATTTGTTTATTGTTTTTCTTTTTCACTTCATCAAAACCATTTTATTTGTTGCGGTGTAATTACCCGTTTGAAGCCTGAAGAAGTAAATGCCGCTGCTTAACTTTGAACCGTCAAACATTACTTCATGGCTGCCTGAATTTTGTTCACTATTAATTAAAGTTGAAACTTCCCTTCCCAGTACATCATATACCCTTAATGTAACATAGCCTGCAAATGGAATTTGATAGCTTATTCTTGTCGATGGGTTAAAGGGATTCGGATAATTCTGATTAAGTTTAAATCCTGTTGGAATGTTTCCGGTAGTTTCTTTTACATCTGTAACAGTTTTAGCCTGTGTAATAGTTACGCTGAAAAGAGATACACCGTATGCATCTGCTTTTATACCGTCTTCCAATTTTATATAGACTTCATGCCAGCCCAGATCATAATATTTGCGGAGATTGCTGGTTACAGTTGTCATATTTAATAAATTATGCACGTGTACTGTTGTATCTGTGCTCCATTGGCCTACAACGCTCCATGCACTGTCAATACTATTGGATGCACTTACAATATATTCATTACCGACAGAAAATTGAGCAAATAAATCTTTAGAACCGTTGCTCATAACAAGCAGTGAATCTAAATTAAACTTATAAATAATTTTATCATTATAGTTTGCCCATCTTTTGGTAGTGTTATGTGCTGAGCCTGTATCGCCCGGTACTAAATAATTTTGTTCAGTAGTATTATTATTAGTAGTAAACTGCAATACATTTACCATTTGAACAATATTCTTTTTTATTAAAGCAACAAACTCATCCGGCGGTACAACACGTACGTTTTTATTTAACAAGTTGATACATTTAGCTACATCACCGACAGTATTTTGCCAGACATGAACAGGAATTAGGCTATATCCTTTAGAGGAAGTTATATCTGTTGGAAGAGAATTTATTTTTTGTGCCAGGCTTTCAGCAGAATCAGTCTGCCCGGTCCATAACTGATACCTTCCTGTAATAACCGGTTTATCGTTTACCCATGTAATAGCTCCCTTGCCGCCGGCATAGTCTGAAAAATAATAATATATAATGGCATCAATTTGATCCTGCTGCAAGAAAGGCAGTAAATATTTTGAGTCAATAGAATTTCCGATAATATTTAAAATTCTTTGGTCTGCTTTTATCATGTAGCGTGCAGTAAGGTCAACAAAATCATTCAAATGTGTATATGCTTCAGGGTAAGCATATCCATAACCAGAGGGCCCCGCCACAAAATAGTCTCTTCCTCCTTCTACAGTTCCGGCATTATCATAGAATCTTTTCAT
Source organism: Ignavibacteriaceae bacterium (assembly GCA_031292465.1). Taxonomy (GTDB): domain Bacteria; phylum Bacteroidota; class Ignavibacteria; order Ignavibacteriales; family Ignavibacteriaceae; genus FEN-1297. Next base: position 12,026 of record JARLHB010000494.1, on the reverse strand, counting down.
AAGCGAAGGCGCCAGTTCGCAAAGACTGGGGGCTAATGACCATCCCAAATTTATTTTAGTCCTGCTGGAACTTCCGAACCATTTGGGATCCGGATAAAAATCATTAACCAGCCATGAAAAATTATCGCCGTCAGACATCAGGAAACATACTGTATGGACATCTTTAATAACTTCCGGGTTAGTGTTATACTGCTGCTGTTTTGTTTCTGCGCTTACATTTGATAAGGTGGAAAGATTTAGTGCATAATCCGATGCGTGGACAACCATACCCTTCTTTGAAACCGTATTAACAAGCGAATATTCATCTGTAGCCCAGCCAAGCAGCGGCGCATTAGGATTCATTTGAGATAATATTTCATCGCTTAAAGAGCTGGTAATATCATCAAAGAAATAATACATTTTTCCAAATGTGGAGTAGTCAGAAAGAAATGTTATTTTATCAACACTATTATAACAAAGCAGATTCTTGTTCATCTGGCCTTTACATGAATCCACAAACTGCTGATAATTTTCATTTGTTACATCAACAAGCAAAGGAATGCCGGCATTCTTTGCTATTTGTTCAACAGTGCCATAAACAACAATACTATGTTTCAATCCAGCCAATGAGATAGCAACATCAACGGAAGGCTGGGTACCATCTGTCAATATGTAGCCATTAATTTCATTCTTAAAATGAGCTAAAAGGCTTCTTAAATCTGTCTGATACGTATAATTCGTAATAACGCCGTAATTATTTTTCAGATCATTAAGCCAGGTTGGATAACCATCTCCGCGAACGCGGTAAATGCGGGGTTTTGTTTGAGCTAATATTCCCTGGAGTGTTTGTATGGTTAATAACTGTGCATCGGTAAAATTATTATCGTTAATTACAAATAAAGTATCTGGTTTTTGTGAAACAGGATATGGGCTGCCGTCAATTCTGTCTGCCGGTTGTGCATAAGCAAGTATATTAAATAAAAAGAATAAAACGGCTAAAATTTTCATATAACAATTAATGACTTATATTTTTCTTAATTAATGCGACAAATTCATCCGGGGTAACGACACGGACATTTTTATTAAGTAAGCTGATGCAGGTAGCTACATCCTCAACTGTATTCTGCCATGCATGAACCGGTATCAGGCTATATCCTTTGGAAGATGTTATATCTGTTGAAAGTGAATTAATTTTTTGGGCAAGGCTTTCTGGTGAGTCTGTCTGCCCGGACCACAACTGGTATCTTCCCGTAATTACCGGCTTGCCGTTAACCCAGTATATAGCTCCTTTGCCGCCGGCATAGTCTGAATAATAATAATAAATTACAGCGTCTATTTGATCCTGCTGAAGAAACGGCTGCAGATATTTTGTATCAATTGAATTACCGATAATATTTAGTATTCTCTGATCCGCTTTCTTCATATAACGGGACGTCAGATCAACAAAATCATTTAAGTGCGTATAAGATTCAGGATATGCATAGCCGAAACCTGAGGGGCCGGCAACAAAATAATCACGCCCTCCGTCGGCTGTGCCTTCATTATCATAAAATCTTTTCATCAGAGTAGGAGCAAGTTCGCAAAGAGCAGGTGCTAAAGTCCAGCCCATGTTAATCTTTGTCCTGCTTTTGCTTGCATACCAATTTGGATTTGTATAAAAATCATTTACTAACCATGAAAAATTATCGCCGTCTGACATAAGGAAACATACTGTGTGCACATTGATAATAACTGCCGGATTAGTATTATACTTAGGCTGTTTCGTTTCAACACCTACATTTGATAATACAGAAAGATTTAATGCATAATCAGAAGCGTGAACAACCATACCTTTTTTAGAAACAGTATTAACCAATGAATACTCATCGGTAGCCCATCCGAGCAAAGGTGCATTTGGATTCATTTGGGATAAAATTTCGTTGCTTAAAGAGCTTGCAATATCGTCATAGAAATAATACATTTTGCCGAAGACTGAGTAGTCGGAAAGAAATGTTATTTTATCTACGCTGTTATAACATAAAAGGTTTTTATTCATCTGGTCTTTGTAACTGTCTATAAACTGCTGATAATTTTGATTTGTAACATCTTCAAGCAATTTGATGCCCGCGTCTTTTGCAGTCTGTTCAGCACTTCCGTACACAACTATTCCCTTTTTAATCCCTGCTAAAGAAATTGCAACATTAACTGAAGGCTGTGTGCCGTCAGTTAATAAATAACCATTTATCTCATTTTTAAAATGGCTTAAAAGGCCTTTTAAGTCTGCACTATAAGTATAATTTGTGGTTACCTCGTAATAACTTTTCAGATCATTTAACCACAGCGGGTATCCATCTCCGCGGACGCGGTAAATGCGGGGTTTTGTTTGCGCTAATATTCCCTGAAGCGTCTGTATTGTTAATAATTCTGTGTCTGAAAAATTATTATCGTTAATTACAAATAAAGTATCCGGCTTTTGAGATACAGGATATGGGCTGCCCTGCAATCGCGTGGGCTGCCCGGAATAAGTTACGCTATTATCAATAGCACTGCTTGGGTTTGTTTTGGAACCGCATGAAAAACAAAATAACGTGTTAAAAATAATAACTGAAACAATAAATGTTTTGTATACAAAATTCATCAATGGCTAATGTTCTTATTAATTAGAGCTACAAATTCATCCGGCGCAACTACCCTTACATTTTTATTCAGCATGCTTACACAGTTTACTATATCATCAACTGAATTTGTCCATACATGGACGGCTATAAGACTGTATGACTGCTTTGAAGTTATATCTGTGGGTAATGAATTTAATTTTTCGGCCAAACTTGTAGGAGATTCAAAAGTATCGCTCCATAAATTATACCGTGCTGTAATAACCGGTTTATTATTAACAAAATAAATTTGGCCATTTCCCTGCGCATAATTTGAATAATAATAATAGAAAATAGCATCAATCTGATCCTGCTGCAAAAATGGGGTCAGATAATTAGAATTCATCGAGTTGCCGATAATATTTAAAATACGCAGATCTGCTTTTTTCATATAAAGGCCGGTCATAGAAGCATAGGAATCTAAGCTGCCGTAAGTATCCGGGAAAACATATCCCATACCTGAAGGGCCTGCAACAAAATAATCTCTTCCACCAGTACTTGTACCTGCTGCATCATAAAAACGTTTTAATACTGTGGGTGCTAATTCTGAAAATGCAGGAGACATCGTCCAGCCAATATTGGTCTTTTTCCTGCTTTTACTTGCAAACCAGGTAGTGCTTGTTCCGAAAGGGCCTAACAGCCATTGAATATTATCACCATCCGTCATTAAAAAACATACTGTATGCACATCTTTTTGTACATCCGGATTATTGTTATAGCTGCCCTGTTTTGTTTCAACACCAAAATTAGAAAGCGCTGATAAATTATTTGCATAATCGGCAGCATGCACTATTATGGATTTTTGAGAAACCGATTCAACAAGCCCGTTTTCACTATCGCCCCATCCTAATAATGCGGAGTTAGCATTCATGGTTGCAAAAATTTGCTGCGATAGTGCGCTTGAAAGTTCTTCATAAAAGAAATAAGATTTACCATAAACTGCATAGTCAGAAAGGAAATTTGCTTTTTCAGGAGCCTGGTAACAAAGCATTGTTTTGCACATTTCACTTTTATGATTGTTAAAGAACTGCTGATATGTTTCGTTTGTAGCATCTTCAACAAGCGAAAGGCCTAAGCCTTTTATAGTTGATTCATCAGAACCTATAACAACTAAAGCATCCTTTATTCCTGCTAACGAAAATGCAACATGTATAGAAGGCTTTGTCATATTAGCAAGGACATAACCGCTTAAGTAACCCTTAAAATGATTAATCAGCCCTTTTAAGTCGCTTTGATATGTATAATCTGCTTTTACGCCATATTTGCTTTTAAGGTCATCTAACCAGACAGAATAACTGTCGCCTGTATTTTGTATGCAATAAATACGCGGCTTACTCTGAGCAAGAATACCCTGCAAACTCTTAATTGTTAGTACTTCCGTATCTGAAAAGTTAGACTCATTTACAACGAATAATGTATCAGGCTTTTGAGATAAGGGATAAGGACTGTTTGTAAGGCGGGTTGGTTGGCCGGAATATGTGCTGCCGGTGCCGGTATCTACCGGATTTCCTTTATGAGCACAAGATATCCACAGAACTGCAGATAATACTAAAGATATAGAAACAACATGTATTAATTTTATAAATTTTAGTTTTTTCATAACAAAGGCTATAAACAATTTCATTATTAATTTTCACCATTTTTTTATATCTACGCATCATTAAAATATTTTAAAATAAGTGAACGGAGAATATTCTTCTCCGTTCACCCTATTTTTGCTCTTTACTTAAGGAGTACCATCTTCTTAACAACCTGCTGTTTATTATATATCATTTGATATAAATAAATACCGCTTGCTAATTTTCTTCCAAAATTATTATCACCGTTCCAGGTCATTTGATATCTTCCCGGAGTAACAACATTATTGAGAAGAGTTTTTACTTCCTGTCCCAGGATATTGTAAATTTTCAATACTACTTTACCAGTCTGAGGTATATCATAACTTATGGTAGTTGTAGGGTTGAAAGGATTAGGATAATTCTGGTTTAATGCAAATTTAGTTGGTAATACATTTTTATCTTTAGAAATACCGGTTATTGTTGCAACCTTGTAATAACCTAATACTACATCGTGAAGTTCAGGTCCCCATCCGGTTGATGGCATTCCGTCTGTAAAAAAGACATATGCAGTATCATCACCGCCGGCGAATACATCTGAAAGGCTAACTTCAAGTGTACCACGATTAGATGCGTCTGTAAGTCCAACAGTTCTGTTAGAGCTATATTGATATAACATTTTTAACTTACCAGGATTTTTTGCACTTGAATTCACACCTGTTGTGTCAAGAATGTTGTTTGTCCAGATAACATATTCATTATCCAAATCAAATTTAGCTGTAATATCAGTAGCATTATTTGTTTTTTGTAATAAATCAGATTTAACAAATTTATAAGCAATTACAGAGGAATTATCAGCCCAGCGATGAGTAGCATCTGAACCTGAACCTGTGTACCCTGTAGGGGTCTGAACTAAGTAATTACCTTCTGATGTTGCGCTTGGAGTACTAGTTGGTTGAAATTCATCAACTTTATAGTATGCAAGAATTTGTTTAATTGTAATTTTAACACCTGGCTGTTCTACATTAGGTATAGTAGTAAAATCATCGCGTACGGAGGCGCCCCATCCATCTGCAGGTGTTCCGTCATGGAAGAAAAATACTACATGTGTCCAGCCTGAATCAATATAAGGCTGTAATGAATATTTATGCCAGTCCAAGTTACTTTCGTCATGTACTTCTACAACGCCTTTAGGATCCCATTGGTCTAAAGCATATTGAGTACCATTTACATCACTTGCTACAGTAAGAACCCACATATTTCCAACATGAACATTAAAATACGGAGTTGAATTTGCAGGAATTTGTGGCTTTATGCTTGTAAGATCAAATTCATAACCAAATGAATTTGTTCCATCTGCCCATCTATGCTGTGAGTCATGGCCAGAACCAGTATCTGCAACTAAATAAGCAGCATCACTGCCACCAGCATTAAATGCTATAAGACTTGAATCTTTATAAACGCCCTTATAATAGATGTTTATTTTATGTATTGCCGGGCCCCAGCCATCAGTTGGTATTCCATCAGCAAACCATACATACAAATCATTTCCTGTAGTAGGTAAAGCGATTTCGAAATTATTATTATTAGAAGCATCAGTTACCGCAACACCTTTTGAATCCCAAACCCCTACCTGGGTTTTAGCACCATCTAAAGTAGTGCTGGTACTGATAACGTATTCGTTCTCTATATTAAAGCTTACATATAATTGCTGATTAGGAATTTTTGTTCTTAAAGCCTGCAAATCAAAATGATAAGCAATTGTATCTGTTCCGTCTGCCCATCTATGTGTTTTATCATTTGAACCATAATACGGGTAAACCAAATAAGTTGAATCATTGTTACCAGGAATAATATTTGAAATATCACCCTCGGCAACATTGCTAACAACATTAGTGGTTGTTCTATCTATTATGATAGTACGCAATCCCCATGAACAAGGATTGACGTCTACATCGGCAGCTTTACTTGTAATAAGTGATCCGCCTGTAGCTCCATCAACAACTCTAAACGCAATTGGATAATAAACATTTGCGTCAGGTTTAAATTTATTCTGGATTACATCTTTAAGGACGAAATCTGCTTTAGAAATTTTTGCAATAACACGGTAACCACCGGAAATTGCAGAAACATTAACACTGGAACTATCCGGTGTATATGTAGTATCAAGCAATTTAACGGTTAATTTTGGTGTACCGCTAACATTAGTAACAATAAACCTGAAATCAGGCTCATTTTTTTCTCTAAAACCTGTAACAAGTGAATCACCCATAAATGCTAAGTGTCCATTTGTGGTTAAAGAGTCAGTTAAATCATAAGCGCCGAAATAAAAAATTACTGAATCTGAATTAGCAACAGTAGCGTCTGTTACATCAGCAGCAAAGTAAACGTCTTCAGGGTCAAAGCCAACGCCGACTTTTGCACTTAAACCGGTTACAGTACCAACAGAGGTAATTCCTGTACCGCCGCTCGTCATAGTAACCCAGTCTGTTATAGCCGGAAACGAATTGATATTAGTTATATCAAATACGCCGTCAGCAGCTTCAACTGCTTTTACGCCTGTACCAGCATCTTTAGGACCGGTATACCATAATCCCATATCAGAAACGCTTGGTCCGTTTCCATCTGCATACCTTCCATCAAAAAATGCTACATAAAGATCTGTCTGGCCAATATCAAAATACTGCTGAAGTGGGATTTCAACCCATGCAGCGTCGCCTGGATCAGCTGTCCACGGTGGGCCTGCAGCATATTGGGCTACGATAGTACCTGTAGAACCTGTAGCGCCTCCATCTGTTGACGTCATTGGTGTAGAACTTGTCTCTACAACATACTGACCCCAAAGATAGATTCTTAATGTAAGTGGATGTTGATTTTGAGCATCCTGAAATTGCAGCAGATTAAAATAATACTGCAATTCGCCTGTACCATCAGCAAAACGATGGTCCTGACCGCCTTGTGAACCTGCATAACCGGACATAAGGAAATTTTCCTCTGCACGGTTGTATATCGGCGGAGTACCGGCATCACAACGGAATCTTAAATAGGGCTGCCACACCTTCACCTGGGCTCCAAGATACCCGGAAAGGAGTACAAGTGAAAGTAAAATAGTAAGTGTATATCTTTTCACACTAAACCTCCATTAGATTAATGATTATTTTGTTAGTTATTATGTAGTTTGGAACTATAGAAAGTTTCATGTTTCCAATTTTATTTTATTAAGTTAAAACCTAAGGCTTACAGAAAATTGCTGTATGTAATCAAGATATTTCATCTTTACATACGCATAATCTATACTTACAAAATCATATTTAATTCCTGCGCCATAGGACATACCTTCCTGGTTGTCCTGCAATCCGAGTGATTTATATCCTCCTCTTACGAAGAAATGATCCAGAAATCCATATTCAGCGCCCACGTTTACGCTTGAAAAATTATCATTCGGATGAATATAATCTGCGGTTAAAAGGACTTCATGATATTGTGACTGAATAACCTGATATGCTAAACCAAATCTGAAACTTAAAGGCAGGTTCCATTCTTTGGTATAAAGATCAGCCATAACCTGGTCATTATTACCGGCCATTGTACCATCAAGGTCGTGCATTACAACTGCATCAACACCTTGCATTTGCAATTTGGAACCGAAATTAAGAATAGACATTCCAAGTTTTATGTTTTCCCATGGAAGCTGATAAAGAATTCCGAAATCCATAGCAACTGCGCTGGCGTTCATTTCCCAGATTCTTCTATTGATATATTTGAATGTGGCGCCAAAAGAAAACCTGTCTGTAATCTTTTTACCATAAGTTACACCAAGAGCTAAATCTGCGGCATCAAACTGCTTGCCTATACCATCAGGATAATCAACAGTAGTAACAAGCATGTACGGGGTAGTAAAAGAAGTAACGGAAATACCGAAACTTCCTGCTTCTCCAAGATGTAAAACGCCGGCTGCATAAAAGTATTTCATTCCGGCGAACCAGTCACTGTAATTAAAGCTTGCTTCATTGTCATGGAACCAGTCAATGCTAGATGGGTTCCAATACATCGATTCGACACCGTCTGCAATTGCTGTGTAAGACTCTCCAAGGGCTGTAGCCCTGGCACCAACTCCTATTTGTAAAAAAGGTGCTGCCGTAGTTCCAACTTTGGAGAGTTCCTGGCAATTAACAAAACTATAGAATGACAGAAATAAAATTATTGTTAGAATTATTCGCTTCATTTTTAAAGTTTCTCCAAATAAGTTGTTATTGTATAACTGCGAATGTGCCTATTTTCTGCCCAACACCAGGAGCATCTACATGGTATACATATATACCAAAAGCTACATTCAGTCCGTCTTTTGTTGTTAAATCCCAGGGTTCGCTGCCATTGGCAATATTACCGTTGTGTTGTAATGTCTTTATCAGGTACCCGTTTTGTGTAAATATGCGAATCGTGCACTGTGCCGGGAGATGATTGAAGTATAATTTCTGTTCTCCTCTACCCTGGATGGTTGTGGCACTTTCCCACTTTGCTGCAACGATATAAGGATTTGGAACTACACTAACATTATTTAATACATCCTGCTTTACTGTCTTTGTTGCACTTGCAGTTGTAGTAAATTGGAATTTGTCGTCTGACCCGAATGGGGTATTTGTTACAAATGTATACTTATCTCCCACCTGTGGTACTCTGGGTGTTAAAGTTGTGTCTGCAGGTTTAGCAAACTGTAATTTGTATGAGAATGCTAATTTACCTTTCACATTTGTAAATGCAAGCAATGTTATTTCATCACCTATTGCAAGACGGCCCTTCTTACTTGGAACAGATGAGTTAACATCTTTTGTTAACCAAAATGGTATTGTATCCTGGGTAATATTGTCATAGATTTTGAAATATACCTGATTGGTTTTCTTGTATTCGAAATAAGCCGGAACATCTGTAACTTCAAGGGTGAAGTTCTCTGTGTTCCATCCGGCTCCTTTTAATATGTTTACCTGCAAATTCTCCGGCCTGTCTTCAGTCCAGCCTGAATGTGCTAAGATATATGGCATATTCGGAGCAACATTCTGAAAGCTCAGTGTCATACCGTCAAATATTGTTGTACTCCACGTTTTGCTCGGGTTCAATGTCGAATCTACCGGAATTGAAACATTATCAAAGATTGTCTCATTCCTGGTTAAGTTTTTAACATTGTATGCATAAGTTACATGTTCACCGGAAGGATTTAATGAATCTGCAAAACTTATTTCATATTTATTATTATTTGCAAGGACACCAGGATCTATTACCGCAACTTTTACCTTACCGGTTGTATTTTGGTTTGATCCTGAAGAATACGCTACATACCCATTACCGTCTGCACTTGTTGTACCTGCAACATAATTGGTAGAACGAGAGTTTGGGGTTACAATTGCTGTATTAGTACTTTGAGATACTAACTGGTTATATGTATCATAAGTAAATGAAAATGGGCTATATGAAGGCTCCATACTTACCAGATGCCTGTCGGTCCCTTGTAAGAAACCTCTATTAATCAGGATTGTATCCATACCATCGAAATAACCTCTGGAATAAGAAAGAACTGCATAATAATATGTTACACCGTTTGTTACGGTTGTATCCGTATATGAGTACTGCAAACCGTTATCACTTCCAAGATAAAACTGAATTCCTTTTGAATATTGTGCACCTAATTCAGAACCGGAAGCTATAGGTGATGCGCCATATATGCCATCTTTATAATCAAACTGTGCAATTGGTTTATAATATGTCCAGTCTCCAAGTGCATCAGAAATAGTTTTTGCTTCACTTAACTGGGAATCAGTTCCTCTTACAACCATGTAACCTTCAAAGTTTTTACCATAAACAGGGTCGAGTGATTTTTCAGCTCTATTATCCCAATATAAAGTAACTCTATTGTTGCCTGTTACAGCATGTACAATAGGAGCTATAGGAGGTTTTGTAAATTTATAGTTATTGTTATATATGTTCTGGGAAGTAAGAGCATTTCGATTGATAGTTTGAAGATCAGCTCCAAAAATCCATACAGTAGAAAAGCGTTCTGTCTGTCCGGCTGCAAGATCAAATGCACCCGAAGCAAATATCCATAATAGGTTTGCATTTGCTGTTGGATTCACAAAAACATTCGGTTGAATCTGTTGCCATAATGAACTTTCATTTTTTGCCCAGACACTACCATAAGTAGGTGCTGTAAATGATGTCAAACCAATTTGGTCTGATTCATCTTTATCAAGGTAACCAAAGTCAGGTTCACCCTGATCCGGCCTGCCGTTCAATTCTGTTCCGTCAGCATCAGGGCCTTTATAATTTTCATCATATGGGCCGATACCGTCTGATCCTACATCATCAAGTTCAGAATTCCAGTTACCGTTTTCATCACCGCTCCAATGAAAACATGCAGCACCGTAATTACCTATTGAACCAAATATATAACTGCCTGCATCATTATCGCGCCTTTCATCAACTAATCCATCGTGGTCATTATCAATTCCGTCATCAGAAAGCCCCGGGCTCTCAAGGAACTTCCATGCAGTATAACCGGGTAAAATATTCGGATATACTGTCCAGATTCCTTTATTCTGATAAGCATAAGTTATAACCATACTCTGATCAATATCGTATGAATCCACATCATTTGAACTGCCCAATCCTCCGGGATGCACATCTGCATAAGCGCCAAAGAATATCGGTTTGTTATCGCGGGCATAATTTGTTGTAGAGGTGTTCGTAACTCTGAAGTGAATGAAGATTTGATCCTGAGCTAATGGATGTGCCCATTCAAATAATCTTGTTTCGCACTGAAGGCCCAGGCCCCGCCTTGTACTGTCATTTGCGAATGGATAAAATGGATATTTGTCATTCCAGAAATCATCCATTACATAATAAGCTTCATCATCAGCATTAAACTGATTCTGTCCGAAATAACCGTTCCATGTACCATTCCATTTACCATCATGCCCGGGCCATGATGCAGGCCATGTTGTTGCATCTGCACTATGTGCAATCTGAGAAGTAGTATCAACAGAACCGTCAGATAAAGTAAAACTTCTATGCTCGTTAGCATACCCCGGCAATGGGTTCCACCAATATTCGTGTCCATCTGGTGCGCGGTTAGGACTTTCACTGTATGATTCTGATATTACATGATACGTATTACCATCAGTTCCAACAACTTCGGAAGCTGCCATCATAGTCATTTCATGTATATGGCCGTGAGTTGTTCCTTTAGGCCAGACGCCAGAGTAAGGATCATCTCTTTTTCCAAAGATGCCCCAGTTACCAAAAATAGATTGTACCTGGTTGGCCTGGATTATTGCTGTTTTACGGTATATTTTCTGGCCACGGTTAGGGTCAACCCAATACGTGGAAGTCTGAGCATAGATGCCCGGATAAAAACATACTAACGATAAAACCAGCACATAGAATAAAAAAACTTTTTTAATTAGCATATAAATCAACCTCACTTAATTACTTATTACTGCTATTAATTAATAGTTAAACTTAATACCCAACTTTACTAACCTTGGCGCCGGTTGGGAAGTGGGGTTATAATCATATTCATACAATGTATTTATGTATTCTTCTGATGCGTGCCCTGCAATATCTTGCGGCATAAGTGTAGGTAAATATTCAGGTGTTGTTTCATCAAACAAGTTTTCAACTCTCACAAATACTTGTGCTGTTATAGTCGAGATTTGGAAATTTTTATATACCTGTAAATCCATATTGAATTTTGGTTTTCTTCTGCCAAGATTTAATAGCTGTGCATTTGTTGTAAGCAGGTTAGAATTAACAGGAGTATATGGGAAACCTGACTGGAATCTTGAGATTGTACTTACACCCCAACTGT
>JARLHB010000493.1 GCA_031292465.1 Ignavibacteriaceae bacterium | reverse complement strand
TTGAACAGGATGATTACGTTAAAGAAGCAAACTCCAACAATAGAAATCTATCTGAATTAATTGAAGAATTCAGAAAAGTAAGGGAAGCGAGCTTATCGTTATTTAAAAGTTTCAGTGAAGATGTTATCAATAAAAAGGGCAGTGTTAATACATACCAGATAACGGTAAATGCAATATTATTTATTATTGCCGGGCATGCGAACCATCATCTGAAAGTTATTAAAGAAAAATATTTAGATTAGGAATTCCAGAGTACCTTATAGATTTCTTTCAGGATTTTTTCAGTTGCGCCTAAATTTTCCTGTACGTACTGATGGCTGATTCTGCCTTTCATATCTCTGTATCCTTTATCGCTAAAAAGATTTCTCATTTGGCGGTAAGCATCGGATTTGTTTTGGATAAGTATGCCGCCGCCGAGTTTTAAAAGGTGCCGGGCTTCCTGTGAGTTCTCTATTTTAGGCCCGAACATAACAGGCAAGCCGTAAACAGCCGCTTCCAGTACATTATGAATTCCCTGTCTAAAGCTTCCCCCTATAAAAGCTGCATCAGCATAGGTATACAGGGTAAGGAGTATTCCGATTGAATCAACAATTATTACTCTTTCATCTTTATAATTATTAAGGGATGAAAACCTGATAGTTTTTAATTTGCCTGCAAACTCGTTTTCAAGCGTTTCAAGGTGGATTATGGTCGGTTCATGCGGGGCAATTATAAATATAATATCGTTATCATATTTAGCTAACGTTGTAAACGCGGGCAATATTACCTCTTCATCCATTTCCCAGGTACTGCCAGCCACAAAAACTTTTTTATCCTTAATTACATTGTCCTTTATAAGATTCTTTTCTTTTGCGGTTATGCTTTTTCTGTAAACCCTGTCGAACCTTGTATCACCCACAACCTGAAGCTGTTCATCCGTACAGCCGAATACCCTGAAGCCATTTGAGTCCGCTTCGGATACGGTAAGTATTTTAGTTATATTTTGGAATAAATCATTATGGAAGCTTTTAGCCAGGAACATACTGCGGGGTGAATTGCTTTTCATTGTAGCATCTACAATAAAACAGGGAACGTTAAAATCCTTCATTGCCCATACTAAGTTAGGCCAGTAATCGTAACGCATAAATATTGCCAGGTCTGGATGAACTATAGTAAGAAATTTTTTTGCGTTGGAAGCCGTATCAAACGGGATATAGGAGATTAAATCCGCATAAGGATATTTACGAGAATTTTCATAACCCGAAGGGGAAAAGAACGTAACAAGTATATTTATTCTCGAATCTTTTTTTAATTCTTCTATTATCGGTTTTGCCTGTTCAAATTCACCCAACGATGATGAATGAAACCATATTAGCCTTTTGGACTTATCAAGTGCAGCGGCATTTAAAATTAATTCTTCAAAAATCCTTTCTCTTCCCACAATACCGCGTTTAACTTTTTTATTAAACAAGCCTATGGCATTTAATATTGTGTAAAGAAAAGGGATAGCTATAGCGTTATAAACAACAAACCAGAATTTTTTCATTGGGCTCTTAATATTGTATTTAATTTATCAAATGCGGACTTGGGTGTAAGTTCCATCATACACCGGAAGTGATTTTTAGGGCATGTCTCCCGTCCAATATGCGTACAGGGCCGGCAATTAAGCCCGGCATTTTCCATGACTAAGCTTTTACAGTTGTAAGGCATAAAGCCGAACTCTTTTACGGTTGACCCGAAAAAAGTAAGCATGGGAATGTTAAGCGAACATGCAATATGCATCAGTCCCGAATCATTACATACTATGGCACGGCATTTTTTCATATCAGTTGCAGTATCAAATATTTGATCTTCATTGCAAAGATTTATCGAACCCGGTATTTTAACCGAAAGCTCGTAACAAATCTGAATATCCGATTTACCGCCGAATAAAACTACAAGATAGCCTTTACTCATCAACTGGTTGCCCAGATCAGCGTAATATTGCTTGGGCCACATTTTGGTAAAGTGCCTTGATCCCGGAGCAAAACCAATGTATTTATTAAAATCGCCAAGCATTGATTTTGTGCTGCCCGGAAGAAAAAATTCCAGTCCGCCGTTATCAAGCTGAAAATTGCCAAGTGTCTTCGCATATCTTTTAGGAATCGGGCCAGCATTACGCAGCCTGTTGTACTTAAATTTAACAAGTAAAAATTTAGACAGCGTCTTTTTATTAAATTTTACTGCCGGCGCATTAGCGGCTCTTCTTAACTTAAACGACCGGAAATTATTCTGCAGGTCAACTATAAGATCATATTTATTTTCTTTTAGAGTTTTAAAGAGCGCCTTTTTTTCAACTTTATCTGTTTTATACTCATATATTCTTGAAATATGAGGGTTAAACTGGAGCAGCTCTTTATACTGCTCTTTCAGCACAAAATCTATTTTTATATCCGGGTATCTCTTTTTGACAGACCTTAACAAAGGTGTAGTCAAAAGTATATCACCGAGGGAACTGAGCCTGATTATTAGTATGCTTTTTTTACCGGATATGTCCAATGATACTTTTCTGCCAAAAAATCTTTAATAATGTTCGTTAATTTAGTCATTTAGTCCTTTTACTTCCACATAAATATTGCAGATTTCCGTCATCTGAGCTATTTTTGGGTGAAATATTGAGGCAAAAAAGATGACAACACTACCACCACCGGGAACGAATAACTTTCCTGATGATTCGATTGAAAAACAGGTATATACAATAATTGACAATTTAAGCAGTTATTTACCGATTATGAACGACAGAAACCGTCTTGGCTATGCATTGTTTAAATTTATGCAGGGTGAAGGCGACAGCCCTTTTATAACACTTAAAAATGCAAAAGTGAAGATTGAGGGAATAGAATTAGAAGCCCTTGCTGAAAAGATTTCTGTTGAACTGGGAAAAATTCCTAAAAAGTAAGTAATCTCTAGACCAATTATTATTTATTATAATTATAACAAGAAATTTTAATTGTAAATATATTTGTGAGTATTTATTAAAGGAGTAAGGCTTAACAGCTTTGCTCCTTTTTTTTTGTACGTCGAAACGCTGTTTCGACATTCCTATCACCCATAAGTTACCTTAAGCAGGAAAAAAGCGAATCAGCGATTCGCTGTACAAATAAAAGGCAGGTAATATTATTTCCATTTTGGTGCCTTCACCGCAGAGCGGTGATATATT
>JARLHB010000492.1 GCA_031292465.1 Ignavibacteriaceae bacterium | reverse complement strand
TAACGCTAACTGATTGTTGACCCGTATTTACAGGGCTATCGGGCTGATTTTTAGTATTTACGACTGCGCCGTTACCAGTATCATTTGTTTGAACTGTGTCAGTCGTAGTTTTTGATATTTCAATTTTAATATTGCCGCTATCTGAGTTAATGTTTAAAACCAGATTGTTATTATTTTGAAACAGATTAAACAATGAGGCGGCTAATTGTTGTGCTTCTGTTGAAATTTCTTGATTAGAGTCATCAGTTTTTGAGCTGCCGGCTGATGTTTTCTGTGAGCTTACGGACGAAGAGTTATTCTTTGAATTAGCTAACAAAGTAGATATTGTTTGCAAAAGAGAAGCCTGTATACCATATACGTCTGAAGCATTTTCCGTGGAAACGCTTGCTGTAGATGAATCTTTGGATACTGCATCTTTAGATAGATTAATAACTAATTCCGCTATTGAACTATCTGCCTGGCTAGTACTGCTTAAGTTTTTACTTATAATATTAGTTTGATCTGCAGAATCTGTATTTGTATTTCCGGATATAATTTGTTCCAGGGAATCTGATGAAATATTTAATTTTGACAAAATTGCAGAAAGGCCCTGCAAAAGGCTCTTTACATCAGATTTTTGCAGAGTTGATGTTGTTTTATCAGTCGATGTACTTTCTTTAGTACTGCTATCCGTTTGGTCTGAACCTTTAACTGTTTCTAAGTTTGAAGTTATTAATAACTTTTTAATTAAATCATTTAATGAAACATTTTCATTATTCGTCAATAATTTTTCACCACTTGAAGCAAACAACTGATCCATAGGATTAGAAGAATTTGTCTTCATACCGGTTAAATCAGCAGAAGACGAACTGGCAGCCTCAGAATTAACCGTAATTGAACCAATGGTATTTTCATTTATTATCTTGATAATATCAGAGAATAAGTAAGAGGAATTACTTAATTTAGACTGTAAAACCGAACTTGAAGCATCTGTTTGGCCAGTGGTTTGTATAAAAAGAGGATTAAAAAGCATTTGATTTTGCCCTTGTGATTCTATTTGCTGCATCGGGATTTATTTCTGATAAAATTTCTGCCGCTTTCTTTTGTTTCATGGAATAAATTATATCACGTGCTATATTATCGGAATAACTTTGAATTATTTTAGCAGCCTTCTTTGCATCCATATTTTCGTATAATTTTGCAGTTTGCTTCATCCAGGAAATATAATTAGTATCTGGTTTTGTTGGAGTATTATTAACAGTTGGTTGAACCGCCGCTTGTGTTTTAGTAACGGATGCTTTGTTTTCAGCCGGTTTTATTATGTTTTGCACATTTTGTACAGGATTTGCTGAAGGAGTGGAATTCTTTACATTTGCAGCACTTAAGGAATCTGCTGCTTTTACAGTGTCTGGAACGTTTGCTTTTACAGAAGCATTCATAGTTGCTGTAGAATCTGCTGCTTTTATAGGATCCGGAGTATATGCCGATGTAAAGTTAAATTGGAATATGTTCTTATATATAGAATTAAAATAAACAATTGCACCCGTCGTAAATACAAAAGCGACTGTAAAAATGAATATATATATAACTTTATTTTTCACTTCGTTTGCCTGATAAATTTTTGAGTTGCTAATTCATCAATAAATTTTAATTCAGAGCGGTTTTGTTCTTTATTAAAATTATCATGATATACTTCTTCAAGTGAATCAAATATCTTTTGTTCCTTGCTCTTTTGAACCAATTCCGACAGTTTTATTTCTTTCTTCTTATTTAATTTTTCTATATTCTCTAAGATCATAGCCTTTTTTCTCTCAAGGCAAAGCTCATAATTTTTTCTAAACTTTATTTCACCGACCGATACTTCTTTTTTTGTAAAACTCCTTTTACTTTCCAACGCTTCTTCAGAGATTATATCAAATTGATTTTTTAACCCTTCAATTTCCAGTTCTATTATTGCTATTTCTTTCTGAACTTTCTTCTGAAGAATTTCCTTAACTTGTTGGATTGCATGAAATTTATACACGAATTTTGACATAAATTATCCTAATGGCTTTTCTATAATTTCATTCAATCTATTTACCGTTGCATTAAAATCTGCTTTCTCTTTCATATCCTGTCGCAGAAAACTTCTTAGAAATTTAATTTTAGAAAGAGCATGATCAATCTGAGGATTGCTTCCTTTAACGTAAGCACCTATATTGATAAGATCCTCGGCTTCGTTATAGGTTGCTAAAATTTCATTAAATGCAGCAGCCCGGGCTTTGTGATCACTGCTTACAATATCAGGCATAACACGGCTGACGCTTTGTAATGGATCAACAGCCGGGAATTGCCCCTTGTTCGCTATCTTACGTGAAAGCACTATATGACCGTCTAAGATAGACCTGGTTGCATCAGCAATAGGTTCGGTCATATCATCGCCATCAACCAAGACAGTATAAAAGCCGGTAATTGAACCTCCCTCGCCACAGCCGGCTCTTTCAAGCAGTTTTGGCAAAATTGAAAATACCGAAGGCGTATATCCTTTTGTTGTAGGCGGTTCACCAATAGTTAAACCAATTTCTCTCTGTGCCATTGCAAACCGGGTTACTGAATCCATCATCAGGACCACATCTTTTCCTGTATCACGGAAATACTCCGCAATCGTAGTTCCTATAAAGGCTCCCTTCATTCTTAACAGGGCGGACTTATCGCTGGTTGCAACTATTACTACAGATCTTTTTAACCCTTCGGGGCCAAGATCCTTTTCAATAAATTCTCTTACTTCCCTGCCGCGTTCTCCAATAAGCGTAATAACATTAACATCCGCATTTGTATTCCGTGCAATCATACCAAGCGTTACGCTTTTCCCAACGCCGCTGCCTGCAAAAATTCCTATCCTTTGCCCTTTGCCAACTGTAAGTAAACCATCTATCGATCTTACGCCTGTTTGTAGCGGTTCTGCAATCCTTTTTCTTTCCAATGGATTGGGTGGTTCATTATGAACAGTAACATATGAAGGGCATACTATTTCGCCTTTCCCATCCATAGGATTACCAAAACCATCTATTACACGCCCTAACAATTCCGGCCCTACACCAATTGTAAAACTTTTACCCGAAGCAATTATTTCGCATGAAGGTGAGATGCTATGCACTTCGCCGAGCGCAATTGACATGACTTTACCTTCCTTAAAACCAACTACTTCAGCCCTGCAGACTTCATTTCCGAACTTGTCAACTATTATACACATTTCGCCCAGAGAAACATTAGGCCCTACCGATACTATAACAAGCCCGATTACATCAGTAACCTTGCCGTTTACTTTTATAGTATCAAGCCTTTTTATAATTCTTTTATACTTTTGTGTTAATTTTTGTTCAACTTCCATCGGATTATAATTCATTGAGTACTGTAGTTTCCAATTGTTTTTTCAGCTCATTAAACTGTGATGATATTCTTGCATCAACATTGCCAATTTCAGTTTCAATAAAGCAGCCTCCACATTCAATCCTTTCATCACTTTCAAATTTAATTTTCGAAAACGAATCATCAATAAAAAGATTGCCGCTATCCTGATTAATTATTTCCAGATCGCTGGGATGCAGCCTTACAAGTATTTTATTTGTACCAATAACTTTTTTCAAAGAATCTTTTAGTATTGTTTCAATTATCGGCCCTTGTAATATTTCTCTCTGAACAATTTTTTCAGCTATAATCAGCGCAATGTTCACAACAATTTTTTCAAATATTTTATCATATTCAGAAATGGTTTTGTCAAACTCTGTTATAATTTCAGTAACATTTTCAAACTTTTTAGAAAGTTTGTCATTAAATTCTTTTTCTAATTTCTCGTACGCAGCTTTCTGGCCGTCTGCATATCCTTTTTCATAATACTGCTGAAGCTGCTTTTGGAAGAACACCTCTTCTTTTTCTGTTTCCAGATTAACACTTTCCAAAGGGTTTTTCATTGAAATATTAAGTTTTCTGGATTTTGCATTTACCTTAATAACGCTAGACATAAACTTCGTCCGAACCGCCTCTCATATTAAGTGCTATTTCACCGCTTTCTTCAAGAGCCTTAACAAGATCGATTATCTTCGCCTGTGCAGTTTCAACTTCTTTTAACTTTACCATACCCATATACTGAAGCTCTTCTTTCAAAAGATCGGAAGCTCTTTCAGACATATTGGAAAATATTTTCTGTTTTAATTTTTCGTCTGCAATTTTAAGGGATAACGCAAGGTCCTTCCTGTCAACCTCTCTAAGTATTTTTTGAATATCTTTGTCCTGGATATTCACAATATCATCAAAAAGGAACATCAGCCTTTTTATTTCAAAGGCAACATCCGCATCTTTTTGTTCAAGGCCGGCTATAATTTCCTTGCTTAGGCCTACACTTGTCCTGTTTAATATTGCCGCAATACTTTTAGTACCGCCTATTTTACTTAAAGACTGGCTCATACTGAACCCGGCCATATCATCCACTACTTTTTCAATTTGCTTTAGTGTTTGAGGAGAAATTTTTCCAAGGGTAGCTATCCTGTAAACAACATCTGTTCTTAAAGGATCAGCTAATTCTT
>JARLHB010000491.1 GCA_031292465.1 Ignavibacteriaceae bacterium | reverse complement strand
GATTATACTTTTTAGAAAGTTCATAGTCATCTGCACCAAATGCAGGCGCTATGTGAACTATTCCAGAGCCGTCTTCCGTGCTTACAAAATCTCCAAGCGTAACAAAGAAGGCTTTTTTACCTTTATGCGCCGGGCTGTCTTCAATCTTTACATAATCGAAAAACTGTTCGTATTTGATTCCTTCAAGAGTGCTGCCCTTGAATTCTTCTATAATTTCATATTCGCCGTCTATTACCGACAGGCGTTCTTTTGCAAGAATAATTTTCTTATCATTATGATTGATCTTAACATAATCAACATCTTTGCCTACAGCCAGCGCAACGTTGGAAATAAGCGTCCACGGCGTAGTCGTCCAGACAAGAAAATACTCGTCTTTTTCTTTTAACTTAAAGAAGACATAAACCGAAGGGTCTTTGGTCTCACGGTAGCCGAGCGCAAGTTCATGCGATGATAATACCGTTTCGGATTTAGGGTCCTGCGGAACAATTTTATAATCTTTATAAATTAATCCTTTATCAAAAAGAGTTTTTAATGCCCACCAGACGGATTCAATATAATTATTCGTCAATGTTATATATGCCGAATCCAGGTCAATCCAGTATCCCATACGAGTGGTCATCTTTTCCCAGAGGTCTAAATATTTAAACACAGATTCCCGGCAGGCTTTGTTATACTTTTCCACGCCGTAATCATAAACTTCACTCTTATGCTTAATACCAAGCTTTTTTTCAACTTCAATTTCAACCGGAAGGCCGTGGGTATCCCATCCTGCTCTTCTTTCAACCCGGAAACCTTTTAATGTTTTATAACGGCATACAAGGTCTTTCAGAGTTCTTGCCATTACATGGTGAATGCCCGGTTTGCCGTTAGCCGTCGGAGGCCCTTCATAAAAAACGAACAGATTGTTTTCATCTCTCGAAGAAACGCTTTTCTCAAAAATTTTATTCTCTTTCCAGAAATTCAGAATTTTTTCTTCAATCCCGGGATAATTTATTTTTTCTAAATTTTGCTTAAACATTTGAATTTTTAGTACCTGTACCTATTCTTTTTAATTTACAATTTATATAAAAACTATAGCGGTAAATACTTCATGCTTTACCTTACTAATCGATG
This sequence comes from Ignavibacteriaceae bacterium, assembly GCA_031292465.1. Taxonomy (GTDB): domain Bacteria; phylum Bacteroidota; class Ignavibacteria; order Ignavibacteriales; family Ignavibacteriaceae; genus FEN-1297. Next base: position 3,037 of record JARLHB010000491.1, on the reverse strand, counting down.
TCTTCGTACTTTCTTATCAGTTCTTTTTCAGCCTGGATAAATTCCTTAAGTTCTCTTTCAATTCTTTCCTTCTTAAGGAAGATATTTTTTGCATCAAGTTCTGCATCGTTCAACATTTTTTGTGCATTAACCCTGGCTTCTCTAAGTTCAAGCTCGGCCCGGGTATCGGCATCTTTTGCTACGTCTTCGTAATATTTTAATTTCTCTTTCATCACCATATAATCTCTTTGTATGGTAAGTATTTCAACAACGGACATTCCGAAAAATGCCATCGCTCCAAGCGTAATATCGCGGAGGCTGTATAAGATTAAATTTTCCGTAAGCAATTCATTGGCAGCAAAATAATCGCGGAAGAAGGAGATCATCAGCACGCTGATTATTGCAACCGCAATAATTGTGGAAAATACAAATTTACCGCCTAACCGCCAGCCTAATGTTTTATCTATGAACCACCCGCAGGCAAAGCACATTATTGAAAGAACAAACCATACGGCAAAACTATTTTCGCCAAACTTAAACAGGTTTGTATTCAAAAAATTCGATGCAAACATTAATATACCAAGCAGCACCGGCGTTAAATAATAATGGATTTTTTTTATTTCCATTTAAAGCCTTTTAATAACTTCTTTCATTATTAAGGTCATTCTGGGTTCTGCTTCCATAGCAGCAGCAATAATTTCTCTTACATCTGCGGGCTTTAAAGAATCCGGAAAGCATTCATCTGTAATAATGCTTATCCCGAGTACCTTCATGCCCATGTGATTAGCAACAATGTTTTCAGGAATGGTGGACATGCCTACAACATCTGCGCCTGTAGCTCTTAAAAATCTGTATTCAGCTCTCGTCTCAAGGTTCGGGCCCGGTACGGCAATATATACGCCCTTCTGAACCTTTATCTTATTATCCAAAGCCACCTGTTCAGCAATCTTTATTAGTTCATTGCTGTACGGCTCGCTCATATCCGGGAAACGCGGGCCTAATTCATCTTCATTTTTACCTATTAACGGATTATCGCCGAGAAGATTTATATGGTCAACCATAAGCATTATATCCCCCCTTTTATAAAGAGGATTCATGCCGCCGCAGGCATTGGATACAAGCAGCGTTTTAACGCCAAGATACTTCATTACTCTTACCGGGTAAGTAATTTGCTGCATGGTATAACCTTCATAATAATGAAAGCGCCCCTGCATGGCAACTACTTTTTCATTCCCGATTTTCCCAAAGATTAATTTACCCCTGTGGGACTCAACAGTGGAAAGCGGAAAATGCGGCAAATCCGCATAGTCTATTTCATGTTCAATAGTTATTTCATTTACAAGTCCCCCGAGGCCCGTACCAAGAATAATTCCTACAGGATATTCATCTTTGGTTTCTTTTCTGATAACCTGCAGTGTCTCGTTTATTTTAGTAATCAGATTGCTCATATATAAAATGTTTAATTAAAAAATAAAATATAGTATGCAACAATTATTTTTTTGAGTAATATAAAATAATACTGCCAATATTTGACCACCCCCGGCTAAAGCCGTTCCCCTCCTTACTAAGGAGGGGATTAGGGGAGGTCAAAAACGCCAACTATTATAATAATTCAAATTTAATTCACATACCGGTATTAAGAAAATATCTATTTAGACGGGGCATCCCATAGGGACAAGTTACCCCGTCTTTACAATAATTTGTTGACTATCTCGTCAACGTTAATATCTATTTTTTTTGCCTGTTCAATATGCCCGGGTTCAATAACTTCGTCGCCGGCAGTTTCAACTTTCATTTCAAGCAGGTGCGCCTGTGAGTTTATTATTGCCCTTAAATTGGCAATTATCAAATTCTTTTCTTCTCTTAAGTTAATTACGGCATTACGTATATCGTTTGCGTTTTCTCTTGCTTTTTCAAGAATCTGTGAAGCTTTTATTTCAGCTTCTTTCATCATCAGGCTGGACTGTTTTTTTGTAGATTCAATCGATTTGCTGGAAGATTCCTGTGCTTTCAACAAGGTATCCTGAAGATTTTTTTCAATTCTTCTGAATTCTGCAAGCTTTACCGTAGATTCTTCAAGTTCTTTTTTTAAAGAATCGTTTTCTCTTTGCAGGGTTTCAAATTCATCTGCAAGTTTGTCAAGGAAGGCCTGTACCTCATCCTTGTCGTACCCTCGCATTACTTTATTGAATTCCTGCTTTTTAATGCTGAGCGGGGAAACCTTCATAGAGTCTCCTTCCAACTTTTTGAATAATCTCTTTCACCAAATATTGCCGAACCAATCCTTAACATTGTAGCGCCTTCTTCTATGGCAATTTCAAAATCCGATGTCATGCCCATAGACAGTTCTTTAATGTTCAAATTGTCTGCGTTTAACCGCTCTCTTAATTTACGCAGATGGCTAAAACTTTTCCGTACCAGACTTACATCGTCTGTAAAGGGAGCTATAGTCATCAGGCCGATAAGGTCTGTATTTTTAAATTCCTTGCAATAATCCGCCAGATCTTTAATTTCGCTGTAATCGGTAAGCCCGGCTTTAGAATCTTCAAAGGAAGTCTTAATTTCTAAAAGAATTTTCTGGACTTTATTTAAGGAAGCCGCTCTCTTATTTATTTCCGTAGCAAGCATAAGAGAATCTACCGAGTGAATATAATCCGCCGAATTGACAACAAAACGTACTTTGTTTCGCTGAAGGCCTCCAATAAAATGCCAGGTAATTTTATTGCCGAGCTGAGAAAATTTGGAATCCAGTTCCTGAGCCCTGTTCTCGCCGAAATCAACAATACCCTGGTTAAATACTTCTTTTACCGATTCAACCCCGAAATTCTTGGAAACTGCAATAAGCTTAATTTCCGCAGGATTTCGCTTAACTTCGGCACATTTCCGCTCAATTCTTTCTTTTACTAACCGGAGATTATCTGCTATCATAAAAAATTTAAGATTGTGAATTTATAGGTTTTCATATCAATAATCAACGATAATTGAATACCTATTATATATATATTATTTATTACTTTCTTGGTATTATAATCATTTTATTGATAAAAAGACACAATTT
>JARLHB010000490.1 GCA_031292465.1 Ignavibacteriaceae bacterium | reverse complement strand
TAAACGGACGGTTAAGATTTGGTTCGCTCTTTCTTAACTTAAATAGTGAAAACATTGAAACTATGTACATTGTAATTGAACCGAATACCGACAGGGTGACGATGTTTGCAGTAAGCGGCCGGTTGCCGAAAACGATAATGTTATCGGAAAAAATTGCAAGTATGCCTATTATTCCACCGGCAATAATAGCAAGGTGGGGAGTTCTGAAACGCTTATTGACTGTTGAAAGTATTTCCGGCAGATATCCGGCTCTGGCAACAGCAAATATCTGGCGGGAATATCCCATAATAATTCCGTGAAAGGAGGCGATTAATCCAAACAGTCCCAACCATACAAGCATATGAAGCCAACCGCTTGACCCTCCAACAATTATTTTCATAGCCTGCGGAAGCGGGTCGTTAATGTTAGCAAGTACGCTCCAGTTGCCGACGCCGCCCGCAAATACCATTACGCCAAGAGCAAGTACAAGCAGAGTAAGTATGCCGAATATAAAAGCTTTTGGAATAGTTTTTCGCGGGTTCTTAGCTTCTTCGGCAGCCATAGATGCACCTTCTATAGCTAAGAAAAACCAGATTGCGAACGGAATTGCGGCAAAGATGCCGGATAATGTCCCAGTTGTAAAAGTATTGCTTCCAGCCCAGCCGTTATGAACAAAATTGGCCATTTGAAATCCCGGCGCTACAACACCCATAAATACAAGGAGTTCTATAATTGCCAGTATTGTAACTGCCAGTTCAAAAGTTGCTGCAATGGTTACGCCCAGAACATTCAGGCTCATAAAAATAATATAGACAATTACCGCCACTACCTGCTGGTTTACACCCTGAAATTGTACGCTTAGATAAGCGCCGATAGACATTGCTATGGCAGGAGGTGCAAAAATAAATTCCACAAGGGTTGAAAATCCGCCTAAAAACCCGCCCAAAGAACCATATGCCCGTTGAGCGTAAGCAAAAGGGCCTCCTGCCTGCGGTATTGATGTGGAAAGCTCCGTAAAGCTAAAAATAAATGTTACATACATAACTGCAACAAAACCTGTGGTTACCAAAAACCCCAAGGTCCCTGCCGAAGCCCAGCCGTAGCTCCATCCAAAATATTCTCCTGATATTACTAATCCTACAGCTATTCCCCAAAGGTGAAAACTGTTCAGTGTGCGTTTAAGAGTTGTTTTCTCCGTATCGTTATCCATAATATGCTTAATGTCCTAAATAAATTGTTGGTTAATAATTATTTCAAAAGTAATCATTATTACGGAAAAGTCAATAATAAATTAGGTAAAATGAACGTAGAGACTTAATTAATAAACATATATAACAAAGTTGACTTAATATATTCGATATAAAGGTTGCCGCCGGTTTAATAAATAAATAATTATTAAGAAAAATGAATAAAATTTATGTGGGTTGTCTCTGCCTGTTATTGTTAAATAACAATACATTACTTCTCTAACAAAATTATAATGAAAATTGCGGCTAAAACTGATATGCTCAGGCTTTAATAATTCACAGAAATAATGTTGAGGGCAGGCTAAAATACTCTCCATAAAAGGTGAGTTCCGGTTTGAATAGTATAGTTAAAATTCTTAATTTTAATTATAACTTTTGCGGATAAGTAATAACAAATAGTTGCATTTCTTTTATAAAATTTGCAATAACACATTATTATTATTAAAAACATGTAATGCTTTCTAATTTATAAGAAAGTATGGCAGTTGGCTGTATTCTTTTGTAAAAAAGTTATTGCTGAATAAATATATTGAAAAATTAGTTACAAAAAGACTACCAATATTATCATGAAGAATATCAAATCCCTGAGTATATTAATTTTTATTCCTGTAAGCATTTTTGCTCAAATAAAAACCAGTAATGATACAGTCAAAACATACAACCTTGATCCGGTAACTGTAACGGCAACACAGACAGAAATACCAAGGAGCCTCGTTTCACCCTCAATAAGTGTTATTTCATCAGAAGAAATCAATGCAAATCCAGATAAGTCGATTTTTTCACTTATAAGCCAGAGTGTACCCGGCGTATTTGTTACAGAGAGGGATGTATTGGGATATGGCGTAAATTCAGATGCCGGTCAGATAAATATCCGTGGAATAGGCGGAAGCCCGAATAATGAAGTGCTAATACTAATAGACGGCCGCCCGCAATATATGGGGTGGTACGGCCATCCCGCCCATGACGGCTACCTTTCGACAAATATCGAGAGGGTTGAAGTTATCCGGGGACCGGCGTCTATGTTATACGGTTCCAATGCAATGGGTGGTGTTATCAATATTATTACGCATAGTTCACAGGACAACGGGCTTACCGGAAATTTGTCGGTTTCATACGGAAGTTTTAATACGGAACAGTATGGCGCTCACCTTGGATACAGGCAAAACAATTGGGATGTGATCGGATCATTTACTCATGAGCATACCGACGGCTCACGTCCCTGGGCAGAGTTTGACGCCAATAGCGGCTATATAAAAGCTTCATGTACATTAAATTCACAGTATCAGCTTTCAATTGACGGCAGTATTACAAAATTTGAAACTTATGACCCGGGATATGTTTTTTCACCGGAAATAAATAACTGGATGCACATAAGGCAGGGCTATACCGGATTATCATTGGAAAATGACTACGGCATATCAAAAGGCGGAATAAGGTTTTCATACAATTTCGGGCACAACGAACTATCTCCTTATTACGGCAACTACAGCTGGGTTTCCAGTGATTATCTTGCCGTGATAAGCTTATATCAGAATTTTATGCTGTTAAAAAACAATGTAATATCTGCCGGAATTGATGTGGAAGAAAACGGCGGCAATGCGTCCAACACGATGGGGGATTACGGGAAACATTCCATAGATGATTATGCAGGGTATTTAAGCGTTCAGCAAAATTTAACCGCAGGATTATTACTGAATGCGGGAGCCCGTTTTGTACATAATAATTATTTTGGTGATATCGTAATACCGCAGGCAGGGGTAAATTATCATATTACCGCAGAAACTGCTTTGCGTGCATCAATAGGCAAAGGGTACCGGGCGCCGCAGATATTTGAATTGTTCCAGCTTGCCCCGGCTGTATCCGCTTTAAATCCAGAAGAGCTATGGAATTATGAAATAGGCATTTCTCAAACATTTGGCCGCTCAGCTATTTTGGATGTTGCAGGTTTTATAATTGATGAGAAGAATACAATTATTCATCAATGGTATTCAATGCACGCTTTTAATTCAGGCGGGGCGCATTATGCGGGAGCAGAATTTTCTGCAAAATGGTTTATTACGAATGATTTCGGTCTGAATACAAATTATTCATATACAGGAAATACCGAAAAAATAACCGCCGTGCCGGGAAATAAAATATATGCCTCTGCTGAATATCGCCGGGAAATCATAACTGCGTCTCTAAGCATACAGTATGTTAACTCTATATATGGAACCAACGCTGCCTATACAATTGTAAGGCTTTCCGATTACAGCAACGTACAGGCAAGAATAGCCGCACAAATCACCTCAAAATTATCTTTATCAGTAAGCGCAAGGAATTTATTAAATAAATCCTACCAAACATTATATGGGTATCCCATGCCCGGAAGAATTGTTAATATTAATATGAATGCCCAATTATAGAATTTATTGATCCGGGAGAACATGCCACATAATAAATATGAATTATGATGCAATTTAGATACTCTCAGAAAAATTGCTTTTACAATTACTATGGATTTCCATAGGTTAGTACCTTTAAGTTATAAAAAAAGTGAAAAGTCGAAAGCAAAAGTAATTGAAATGCATTCAATCCGGATATTGTATAAATAATAATAGATACTTACCGGATTAAAACTGTTTATAATGAATAATAAAAACACAAACAGCAATTATGCGGGAGCAGGCCTTAAAATGGGGGTTCCGCATCATGAACATCCTTCATACAAATGGTGGGTGCTGGCAAATGTAATGATCGGTACATTTATGGCGGTTCTGGATGCCACCATTGTTGATGTTGCCCTCCCCAAAATAATGTCAACCTTTGGAATTGATATTGATACTGTAAAGTGGGTTGCAACGGCTTATTTATTAGTTCTGGCTGTTATGCTTCCTACATCAGGGTGGATAGCAGACAGGTTCGGATACAAGAAAACATATACAGCAGCTCTTGGCCTTTTCACACTTGGCTCTTTATTATGTTCACTGTCATGGAATGAAACAGCGCTTATAATGTTCCGCGTAGTCCAGGGTATGGGGGCCGGATTATTAATGCCTGTTGGAATGGCTATTGTCACCCGGGAGTTCCCGCCGGAAAAACGGGGCGTTGCTTTAGGTTTTTGGTCTGTTGCCGCGGCTGCTTCTGTTTCCCTCGGCCCGACTATTGGTGGTTATCTTATAGATAATTTTGCATGGCATTCAATATATGATGTTAATGTTCCCATCGGTATCATAGGCGTGTTTGCAACTATAGTCATTCAACGCGAATACCAGTCTCAAAAAGTTCATCATTTTGATTTTATTGGATTTGTGTCTCTGGCAGTTTTTTTAACTTCGCTTTTACTCGCGCTTTCCGATGGGAATGCGGACTGGAATACCGGGGGATGGACGTCTAATTTTATTCTTACATGCTTTTTGCTTGCATTCGTAAGTTTTGTCGTCTTTTTAATAGTTGAATTAAATATTAAAGAGCCTCTGGTGCAAATACGTCTGCTGAAAAATTTTAACTTCGGAATGGCGAACTTAGTCCTGTTCATT
>JARLHB010000489.1 GCA_031292465.1 Ignavibacteriaceae bacterium | reverse complement strand
TACTTCCTTTGCACTAAAACGGTCTATAATTTCCTGTATTTCATCTACAGCGCCAATGGTTTTTACACCATTATATTCATGGTTGCCGCAATCATTATGTACTTTAATATAACCAACTACATCCAGGCCCAGAGCAGGGTGCTGTTTTAATTGATTCTGCACTTCTTTCGCATTATCATTAAATCCGACAATGAGTGCATTCCTTCTGCCAATTCCTTTAATTAATAAATTTCGTTGGAAGTAACGAACAAATAACCGCCCAGTAGTTGTTAAAAACAAAAATAACCCCCAGTAAATAAATATTAAAATCCTTGTTGTAGACGCAGCATTATTTATATAATCATCTATTAGGATTATAAAAAAAAGTATGAATATTCCCACAAACGAAGCTTTAAAAAGAGTTGAAATTTCATCAAGCCTTGAAGAAGCAAACCATGTACGGTACATACCTACAAAAGTAAATATCACCAGCCAGTAAAAATAGATTACCAACATAGGAACCACGAACTCCGGCATAGCAAGAAGCGTAAACCATCTGGAATTAACCCTCAACTGATAATAAATAATCCATGACAAATTAATGGTTAAAAAATCAACCGCTAAAATCAATATTTTTTCAATTTTTTTATCCATCAATTTCTTGGTGTAGACTCCCAATAAGCCGTGTGTTTTTTAAATAAAAAATTTGAGAATCCAACAGACATCGCAATATTTGTAAAAACGAAATAAAAAGGGAAAGTGAAAATTCTAAATCTAATTTTATACTTCTGAAGGATGAAGCCAAATAATGCTAAAAGATAAAAAGTTAATTGTAAATAAAAAAGAACATCAAAGTATTTATTATAATGATAAAGTAGAATATTTATAAAAAAGATTAGAAAGAATAATATGGGAGTAATCCATCTGAATATTTTGTGAGACCAAAGAGCTAGTGAGATTAATATGTTTTTATTAAAAATTAATTCTTTAAAATAAGCAATAGTCTGGAAATTTGTAGCAGCGTATCTTTTTTTCCTTTTATATTCATCAATTACTTCGTTAGCTACATCTTCAAATGCAATAGCATTATAATCATTTAAGAATTTGAATCCCTGTTTAAGAATAGCCAAAGTAGTGAATAAATCATCTGTTACAGCTTTCTCAGTAGGAATATTGATAAACAAGTTTCTCCTTATTGCGTAATTCCCACCGTTGGCACTTATTACAATTCCACACTTACCTTCGCTGTTTTTTATAAAATCTTCGTATCCCCAGTATAATTTCTCCTCAATACTTTTATTGAAATTTTTTTCCGGCTCAGATAATATTATTCTACCGCTAACACCACCAACCTTTGGATCATTAAAGTGTGACGATAAATAAGTGATTATGTCACAATTAAAAATTGTATCAGCATCTGAAAAAACAAGCACTTCATTTTTTGAATTTTTAACTAAATCATTCAGTACTAACGCTTTACCTCTTCTTTCATCAAAAAGATATACTGAAAGCCATATATATTTCTTTTTAAACTCTTCAAGAATTTTATTTGTGTTATCTTCAGAGCAGTCCGATCCAATAAGTACTTCGATCTTATCAAAATCGTAATTTAATTTTGCAATATTTTCAATTTTCTGTGCAATTACTTTTTCTTCATTATATGCAGAAATTAATATAGATACTGATGGATAATACTCCTGTTCAATATTTAAATTATGGAAGAATAAAGATATAAATTTGATTAAAACAGGATAAATTAGATATGTATATACCAAAATCACTATTGCACTACAAAATATCATTATTCGCAAAATATCCATTTATATTGCCCTAATTAAAATGATTACAAAAACATTAACATAATTTTTAACTTTTATACAAAAGAATATCTTTTAAATAAACCATCCTTACAGAATTTATCAAAAAAATATTCTAAAGTATAATTATAATTTCGGAATGGTTTCCAAATAACATTTTCAAGTGCAAATACCATTTTATCCATACAATTAAAAGTAGACGTAATAATACTATTTAGTATTTTCACTGTGCAATTCTTTTATATATTAGGCGAATTATTTATTAAATTTTTGTTCATGTGTGGGATAATATCCCTGATGGGTGTAAAGCTGAAATCACGAATAAGTTTTTTAAACTTTTCTTCAGTTTTATCCAAATTCGTATAATGTCTTAACCTATAGTTCAATTTTATATTTGTAATTCTTGGTTGACCCGGGTCAAACTCCCACGGATGAATATAAAACAAATAATACTCTCTCTTCGCTAAGATATTGTTAATCCCACTCTTAAATATATTATAAGGCGTAACCCTGAAATATAATCCACCCGCCCAAGGAAGTTTTAATTTTCCCTGTTCAACATAAGATAACATTACCTCGAAAAAATTTTCCCTTATTTCAGAAATCGAGTTGTCGGGTATACTAAAATTTTTAAGCTTTCCATATCTTTTATGAATAGAAATGGGAAAATAACTTGAATCATATCTAAAACCCAAAGAATTGATTATATCTATTGCGCTATCAGTAATTGAAAAGCTTGGCGCTCTATATCCCAAAACCCTTTCACCGGTAATATTTTCAAGAATATTTTTAGCCTTCAATACATCTTGATAAAAATCGTCCCTGGAGAGTGAAATAAGTAAATCATGATTATATCCGTGACAGCCGATTTCATGCCCCTCATCGTAAATAAGTTTAATTAAAGAAGGATATCTTTCAGCAATCCAACCCAAAACAAAAAAGGTTGCCTTAACATTTCTTTCATTCAACAATCCTAAAATTAAATTTATATTCCTCTCTATCCTGGATTTGTTTAACCCCCATGTTTCCTTTGATATTGCTTGTTTCAAATTTTCAACCTGAAACCAATCTTCTACATCGATGCTTAAAAGTGGCTTCATCTTATTTTAAGCCCCTTTTCTTTAAATCTTTTTACATCTTCTTTAGTAGGGAAAGAATTATATGTAGCTTTTGCAGAATCATTTTTAATTAGATTTTGTTTGTTGTTGCTAATCAAATCTACAGCTTTCAAAAATAATTTTGTGCTCATTATTTTAGTCCTTTTTATCAAAGAATCCAGAGATTCTTTTGGATCAAGATGAAATTCCTCTTGCAACAAGATGTCGCCGTCATCTAATGATTCATTCATTCTGTGTATTGTTATTGCACTTACTGGATCTTTATCGTAATTATATAGCGACCAAAAATTGGGCATCATTCCCCTATTTTGAGGAAGTTTTGAAGTATGTATATTAAAACAACCAATCTTAGGAATATCCAATACACCTATTCTAAAAATCTGACTGGCGGCAATAGAAAAAATGATGTCTATATTCATTGTTCTCAGGAATTCCAATGATTCTTTTGAATTAATGTCCTTGATTGAAATAATTTTTAGGCTATTTTTTCTAAGAATATGCTCAACAGAAAATGTACCCGGAAACTTACCATTAAAAATATTAACAGCAAGGAAATTTAATAATTTATATATTGTGAATTTTACTCCCAATAATAAAAAATTCAGAAATCCATAAAAATTCAGCATTTGTGGGATTAACTTTTTAATTGATTTTTTACCTAATGGCGATTGTATTATTATTCCCTGAAGAATAAATTTATTTTGATAATCATTTTTTAATAATTCTT
>JARLHB010000488.1 GCA_031292465.1 Ignavibacteriaceae bacterium | reverse complement strand
TTTATTCTATCTAAACACGGTTAATATTCAAACGAACTTGTTGCTGAACTAGTTAAAAAACCACTTAAACTTCCGGAAGCTGTCTGCAAATTATTAACATAGTTGAATGAATTAATTTCATTGTGTAAATGATCTCCATAATAACTTACATTAATTTCGTTAATGAGAGTAGGCATCATATATATATTGTTATTTAAATGAGTTAAACTCTCATTTATAACTAACATTGTTGTGGAGATAATAGCAATTTTACATATAGTTTTCATTTTTCTAAGTCCTTACATTTATTTTTTCTAATATTTTTATATAAATATTGAAAAAAAATAAAAAACACTAAAATTTATACTGATAGAAAGATAAAAGTTATTTTTTAATCAAATTGAACTTACAGTTTATTCCTTTCAGTATATAAGTCGCTTGACTCTTCAAGCAGCTTATAAAATCTTGTTACCAATTAAATGCCATATCATTTCTTTTTTGCCTCTCAAAATCTCCAGGGTTTAGGAAATCCCTGGAGGTTTTTCAAAAGTTACAATTTGTTTTTCTCAGTGTATAAGTCGCTTGACTGTTCAAGCAGCTTATTTAGCCTTGTTACTAATTTATGCGGGTCGTCCAGGCTGCCATCCAAAAGAAGGGCAGACTCAAACAGTTCTTCAACTACATTCGTTATATATTCATCCTGTGAATTCGACTTAAATACTTTTAATAGGTTTCTTACTAATTTATGATCTCTGTTTATCTCAAATACTTTCTTTTGTGCACCCATATCTTTATTCGTCATCCGTAATATTTTCTGCATTGTTGATGACATCGAATCATCCGGGTTAACAAGTATAGCGGGACTGCCTGATAATCTTTTTGACTCTTTAACTTCAACAACCCTGTCGCCTAAAATATCTTTAATCCTGCTCAGCAGGCTGTCAAAATGCTTTCCATCTTCCTGACTTAAATCCGCCGGCTTATCTTTTTTCTCTTCAAGGTCATTGTACTTATCGAGGTTTTTCAGCTCAACGGAATCAACGGATTTAAACTCATAATCTTTATATTTTCTAACGGTACTGATAACAAACTCATCAAGCGGGTCATATAAATATAAGACTTCCAATCCTTTATTCTTAAAAATTTCCAGATGCGGGTCCTGGCTTATTGCTTCCCGGCTGTTGCCGAAAGCATAATATATTTCTTTTTGATCTTCTTTAAATCTTGAAACATATTCATCCAGCGAGGTTAATCCTTTAGCATCTTCATTTGAGGATGAGTTAAACCTTAATAACTCGTTATATTTTTCAAGATTTGCAAAATCCGAGTATCCCATCTTAAATATTCTGCCGTGTTCTTTCCAGAACTCTGCATATTTTTCCGGCTCGTCTTTAGCTTTTTTTAATAAATATGATAGAACCTGCCCGGTAATGTTTTGTGCAATTTTTGTAAATACAAGATTTTCCTGAAGAGTTTCCCTTGAAATATTCAGCGGCAAATCTTCCGAATCAACAACGCCTTTAACAAATCCCAGATATTCCGGCAATAAATCTTTATTCTTATGCTGAATCAGTACTCTTCTTACATACAAATCCAGCCCGTGATCGTCCCTGTTGTAGCCGAAGAAATCATAGCTTTTCTTAGGGATAAACATAAGAGCGTTAAACTGAATAGGGGCGTCCACAGTTACATGAATTACATCCGCCGGTTCTTCCGAGTCATAAGACAGGAACTTATAAAATTCATCATACTGTTCTTTCTTTACATTTGTTTTGGGTTCCCGCCAGAGTGCAGAAACAGTATTGATTTTTTCGCTGCCCAGATAAATAGGGAAGGTAATAAAATTAGAGTGTTTTTTTATAACTGTTTCCAGCCTGTATTTCTCGGCAAATTCTTTTGCATCTTCTTTTAAGTGAATTTCAACTATAGTTCCGCGGTTCATGCTGCCGTCAATTTCGGCAATTTCATAATCGCCCAAACCATTGGACCGCCACTCGATTGCAGGCTCGCCCTGTTTAAAAGATTTTGTTTTAATTATCACTTCCTCAGCAACCATAAAAACAGAGTAAAATCCAACGCCGAACTTCCCAATAATGTTGTTAGCATCAGCTTTGCTGTCTTTTAATTGTTTAAGAAAATCAGCAGAACCTGATTTTGCAATTGTACCTATGTTTTTAATTACTTCATCGCTTGTCATGCCAATACCGGTATCGGTAACAGTTATTGTCTTTGCCTTCTCATCAAAATCAACTTTTATTTCAAGCGGTAAATCTTTATCCGTAATTTCCGTACCGCGTGTTGACTCAAACCTTAACTTATCAAGCGCATCGGAAGCATTTGAAATTACTTCTCTTAAAAATATTTCCCTGCTTGTATAAAGTGAATGAACAAGAATATCAAGCAGTTGTTTAACTTCAGCTTTAAATTCATATTTTTTAGTACCTGTCTCTTTTGAATCCATTTTTAGTCCTCTGGAATTTGATATAAATATTAAATTGTTAACAATTTATTTAATTACAGCCTATTCAATCTGTAATAGGTAAAACAATTATTTTTTTACTTTGCGTTACTTTATAACTCCCGGGCTTCAGCCTAAGGCTGATCAGCCCTTACTCTCCTTAGCAAGTCCGAAGGACTCCTACAGAGGAGGGGATTGCGGGGAGGTCGTTGCAACCAAATCATTGATATAATCTTAGCAACAATAAGTGCTGTTAACTATTTTCTTAACTTCGCTAATTTTTCAAATAAAGATTTTTCTTCAGACGATAAATTCTTTGGAACTTTCACTTTTATCACAACGAATAAATCACCTTTGCCTAAGCCGGGTTTCTGCATCCCCAGGCCCTTCATTCTTAATACAGTCTCGTTATCCGTTTCTTTCGGTATAGTTATATTTATCGTCTTGCCGTCAAGTGTCTTTAATTGTTTCTTACCGCCGAGTATTGCAGTATATAAATCCACTTCAAGGTTATAATAAAGATCATCGCCTTTACGGTCAAAGGAAGGATGTTTATCTATATTTATTGTTAAATATAAGTCGCCTCTGTCGCCGCCGTTGATGCCTTCGCCGCCCTGGTTTCTCAGCCTTAATTTTTTTCCGCTTTCAATACCCGGTGTTATAACTACCTTTAATCTTCTCCCGTCAATCGAAAATTCGCGTTCCGTACCTGCAAAAGCTTCGTCAAGAGAGATTGTCAGTTTTGATTCAAAATCTTTGCCTCTTCTGGCCTGGGATCTTGAACTTGTACGTGATTTAGCTCCCAGCCCGCCGCCAAAGAAACTCTCAAAGAAATCGGAAAAACTGCCTGCCCCGCCAAACATTCCGGGGTCTGAAGAAAAATCATATGACCGGCTGCCGCCGCCGCCCTGATTAAACTGGCTGAACCAGTCGTTTGCATTTGCCCCCCCGGAGGTCTGGTACTGTTTCCAGTTTGCCCCCAGCATATCATATTTATTCCGTTTTTCAGGATCGCTTAATACTTCATTTGCTTCGGTAACTTCTTTAAACTTCTCTTCCGAAGCCTTATTGCCGGGATTCTTATCGGGGTGATATTTTTTTGCCAGCTGCCTGTAAGCTTTCCTAATCTCTTCGGTAGTAGCATTTTTATTAACACCAAGTGTTTTATAGTAATCTTTATATTCCATTTATCATTCCCGGTTTAAAACAAATTAATTTTGCTGACTTCAGATAATTATAATAAAAACGAAAGGGTAACTTTAACAGCTACCCTTCCAAAAATATTAATTATTTTGATACAATCAATTTAAATTAATTAATTTTAATTGATATTTCTTTGGGTTTTGCCTCTTCAGCTTTAGGCACCGTTATTTGCAGCTGCCCGTTTTTGAATTCGGCATCTATTTTATCTTCTTTAATTACGCCCGGCAAAGTAAAAGACCTGACATATCTTCCATAAGTCCTTTCAACTCTGTGGAACTTCAATTCTTTAGTCTCTTTTTCCTGCTTGCGCTCGCCGCTGATGCTCAACTGGCCGTCCAAATATGATATCTTAACATCTTCTTTGCTTACGCCCGGAAGATCTAGTTTAATAATATAATTATCTTTATCCTCTGAGATATCTGTTAAAGGCGCCCAGACAGCATTTTCATATTCGTCGTTATTTGCAGTATCCATCAGGCCAAACCTGCTGCCGAATGAATTAAAGAATTTATTCATTTCGCGTTCAACATTTAAGAGCTCGCGTGACGGGTTCCATTTCATAATAGCCATAATATTCAATCTCCTTTCATTAAAATATTTTATTATTCTAATATCTTATTAACACTATTTGTCTCAACAAGTTATATGCCATAGAGCAATACGTCCATAACTTCTTATAAATAAGATATTTAGCGTGATTATTGTTTTTAGAGCGCCCCGCCATATTGTCATACTAATTGACGAATCATCAACTATATGTTGATATTTTGTCAATAAATTAAGCTTATTTGTCATAGTATGTTGTTAGTTAATCAATAACCGGGTTCAGCCTATAAATTGTTATTCCGATTGAATTTAATTATTTTTGCAAACTTAAATTTGAAATTTTACTCCGGTAACAAACCGTGTTAATTAAATTTTGAAAATCAATCTATCAACTAAGGCATAGGCTTACTAACGGTGAACAACTTCACTGAAGATACAATTGTTGCCCTTGCTACTCCTCCTGGAATTGGCGCAATTTCAGTAATAAGACTAAGCGGAAAACAGTCTTTAAAATCAACCGATTCAATTTTTCGCGGGAAGATAAAACTTTCCGAGGCATCCAGCCATAGCATACATTACGGCAGGATCTATTCCGAAGACAATACACTGATTGATGACGTGCTGGTTTCGGTATTCAAAGGCCCGAATTCTTATACAGGCGAAGACAGCGTTGAAATAAGCACCCATGGCAGCCCTTTAATTTCAGGCAAAATCATTGAACTGCTTTTAAAAAATGATGTGAGGTTAGCAGAGCCGGGAGAATTTACAAAGCGGGCTTTTTTAAATAACAGGATTGACCTTGCACAGGCCGAAGCTGTTGCCGATGTTATTAATTCAAGGACAGAAGCGTCATTAAAAGGCGCAAGGAATCAGCTTGATGGTTTGCTTTCCCAAAAGGTTCAGGCTTTAAGATCTGATTTAATCAATACATCGTCATTTGTAGAACTGGGGCTGGATTTTGCCGAAGAGGATATTGAGTTTATAGACAATTCAGAGCTTCTTTCAAGGATAAACAAAATAGCCGCCGAAATAGAAAACCTACTTAGCACATATTCATTCGGCAGAGTTATCAGAGATGGCGTAAATGTAGCTCTTGTGGGCCAGCCGAATGTAGGCAAATCATCCATCCTGAATTACATTCTTAAAGAATCAAGATCCATAGTTAGCAAAATACCCGGGACAACCAGAGACATCATACGTGAAGAAGTTTCCATAGACGGAATACTTTTTAAACTATTCGATACTGCCGGGCTGCGGCTTTCGGATGATGAGATTGAAAAGGAAGGCATACAAAGAAGCCGCGAAGCAATCAAGAACGCCGACATCGTATTATTTATTCGGGACGTGGAGCAGGAGATAGATATTAACCTGTTAAATGAAATCAGTTCTTTAGCCGGCAAGGAAAGAATTATTATTGTTCTTAACAAGATTGACTTAAACCCGGGACTACAGAGTGAAGGTATGGTGCACGTATCTGCCTTAACAGGCGAGGGAATGGACAAATTGCTTGAAAAACTCAAAATCATGTCAATGGGAAGTGCTTTTTATACCGAGAAATCGGCAGTAATTTCTAATCTAAGGCATTATCAGTGCCTGGCAAAAGCCAAAGATTATTTGGCCCATGCTGTAGAATCCATAACAAATAAATTCAGCGGAGAATTTATTTCGGTTGACCTGAGGAATGCAGAAAACAGCCTGGGAGAGATTATCGGAGTAGTCACAACGGATGATATTCTGAATAATATATTTATGAACTTCTGCATAGGCAAGTAGTTCCACGTGAAACAATATGATACACCAAGGCGTTTAAACAACTAACATTAGATGTGACTAATAACCGGAATTGTTTGTTCCACGTGAAACACTAAAATGGATTGAAATTTTTACTATTTTTAAAACTGAATTTTATAAGTTTATTTAATTTCCTGGCTGTCCTATGTTATTACCTTAGGAAATTAGGTGAGCTATTCAATGTTTTTAGGTTTTAGCTGATTATGAAGAGATATTATGAATAAATATGATGTTATAGTTGTTGGCGGAGGCCATGCCGGTGTTGAAGCTGCCTGTGCGGCTGCAAATATGGGATGCTCTGTCGGATTAGTTACCATGGATAGGTATGCTCTCGGCAGAATGTCCTGCAATCCGGCTATAGGTGGAACAGCAAAAGGCCACCTTGTAAGGGAAATTGACTCCCTTGGTGGTATGATGGGTTTAATTGCAGACAACACCGGAATCCAGTTCAGGATGCTGAATAAATCAAAAGGCCCGGCTGTGTGGTCGCCAAGATGCCAGTCAGACAGGAAGTTATATTCAGAAGAAGCATACAGGCAGGTTTCGAAAATTAAAAATCTTGAGATCGTTGAGGCTTCTGTAGTTGAGATTATTGAGGAAAATAAAAAAATAGCAGGTGTTATTACTGCAGCAGGGGAAAAGATAACCTGTTCCACGCTTATTCTTTCTTCCGGAACTTTTCTAAATGGCTTAATGCATACCGGGCTGACCACTACAATTGGTGGAAGGTTTGGGGAACAACCGGCTTTGGGAGTTACCCAGTCTCTGCTAAATATGGGTTTTGAAGCCGGGCGCCTTAAGACAGGAACGCCTCCGAGATTAAAAAAAGATACTATTAACTGGAGTATTCTTGAAGAACAGCCGGGTGATGAAACCCCACAGTCGTTTTCTTATAGAACCGACAGGACAAAATTTCCGTTTCTTCCGCAACTAAGCTGTTATATTACATACACAAATGAATCCGTACATAAAATTTTGGAAAAAGGATTCGACCGGTCTCCATTATTTACAGGAAGAATCAAAGGCGTAGGCCCGAGGTACTGTCCTTCCATTGAAGATAAAATTGTACGCTTTAAGGATAAGAAACAGCACCAATTGTTTCTTGAGCCCGAGGGATTGGATAGTGACCAGATTTACCTGAACGGTTTTTCAAGTTCTCTGCCTGCTGAAATTCAGTTGGAAGCCTTGCATATGATTAAGGGACTTGAAGATGCCGAAATGGTGCGCCCCGGTTATGCTGTGGAGTATGATTATTTTCCGCCGCACCAGGTTGATCTTACACTTGAGACAAAACTTATTCAGAATTTATATTTTGCCGGACAGATAAACGGGACATCAGGTTACGAAGAGGCGGCTGCACAGGGTATTATTGCCGGAATAAATGCCGCATTAAAAATTCAGAATAAACCTGAATTCGTATTGAAAAGAAGCGAAGCATATATTGGGGTTTTAATTGATGACCTGGTAACAAAATCAACATATGAGCCTTACCGCATGTTCACTTCGCGCGCTGAACACCGGCTGTTGTTAAGGCAGGATAACGCCGACAGAAGATTAATGAAATACGGGCATCAGTTCGGAATTATTGATACGGATATTTATGAAAAGGTTCGCGAAAGAGAAAAAATAATTACCGGAAGTATTAATCTTTTTCAAAGCTCCAAACTTCACGCAAGAGATATAAATCCTTTCCTGGAATCGAAAGGTTCTTCAGGAATAGACTCAGCCGAAACTATTTCTAAGCTGTGCAAACGCCCTGAACTTACATTAAAAGAAATTATCGGTATTAACGGAATTGAACAGCTTCCGGAAATAGAATCGCTGTTAAATGATGAAATTGCACTTGAGCAGGTAGAAATAGAATTAAAATATGAAGGTTATATAAAAAGGCAGTACGAAATGGTAGAGCGCCTTGAACGGTATGAAGACACCAAGATTCCTTTAACATTAAATTATTTAACATTAAAGGCTCTGTCTGCCGAAGGCAGGGAGAAACTAAACCGGGTAAAGCCCCGTTCTATTGCACAAGCATCAAGAATATCAGGAGTTACGCCTTCTGATATTTCTATATTATTGGTATATTTGAAAAACTAATTTGGGAGGATTTCTTATGGTTGACGTTCAGGAGCAGTACTATAAGGAGTTGCAGTTATTTTATTGGGACAATAGTTTTAATCCGGATCCGACAAAAATAGAGCACCTGGCTTATTTTGCGAGGCTTGTATCTGAAAAAAATGAGAACGTCAATTTAGTCTCCCGTAAAGATGTAGACTCAATTATAGAAAACCATATCTTCCTGTCATCATACATAACGAAATATCTTCCTGAGAAGTGTACGCGCTTTTTAGATATCGGCACCGGGGGAGGTTTTCCGGGAATACCGCTTGCAATAATGCGCCCGGACATGAAAGGTGTTTTAATAGATTCAACCGGAAAAAAAATAGATGCAGTAAAAGAATTTGTCGACCGCCTAAAACTAAGTAATGTTACTGTAATTAATGACCGTGTTGAAAGTCCTCAATTCCTTTCAGAGTATTCGGAGTCTTTTGATTTAATTACAAGCAGGGCTACTGTACCGCTGATTATCCTTTTAAGATATGCTCTGCCGCTTGTAAAAGAGAAATCGTTTCTTGCAGCTATCAAAGGCGGCGATCTTGAAGATGAATTTCAAAAAACCATTTTGAAGTACAAGGCATATATTAAAAAGTCAACCATTTTTGAGTTGTCTTATAAACCTTCAAATGTAAGGAACCAAAAAGGCAAAAAGCTTGTATTGCTGGAGCTTCAAAAGTGAATTCAGATTCGGAAGCAAAGGGACTCTTCGACGAAATCAGCAGTCTTACTACTGAACAAAGAAATCCGCGCTCGATGGAAATCGACAGCAAACCGGTAAGTGAAATTCTTAAAATTATTAATGAAGAAGATAAGGCCGTACCTCTTGCAGTTGAAAAAGAATTACCCTTCATAGAAAAAGCTGTTAATCTTATTGTAGATGCTTTAAAAAATGGAGGCAGATTAATTTATTTCGGCGCCGGCACCAGCGGAAGGCTTGGCGTAATTGATGCTGCTGAGTGCCCCCCGACTTTCGGAACTCCCCCTGAATTAATCTGCGGCTTTATTGCCGGCGGTAATAAAGCAATGTTTAAAGCGCAGGAGGGCGCAGAGGATAAAGAAGAAAACGGGGCCAATGATGTGCTAAGTGCGAATGTTACCAATAAAGATGTTGTATGCGGAATTGCGGCAAGCAGAAGAACTCCTTATGTAATCGGTGCAGTTAAAAAAGCAAAAGAGCTTGGTGCAAAGACATTATTTATTACTTGCAACCCGCGAAGTGATTTTAATATTAAAGAAGTGGATATTGCAATCTGCCCTTATGTAGGCCCGGAAGTAATAATGGGTTCTACCAGAATGAAAAGCGGCACTGCACAAAAATTAGTTTTGAATATGCTTACTACGTCCTCAATGATAAGGCTTGGCAAGGTTTATGAAAATATGATGATTGATCTGCAAATGACAAATAAAAAACTCATTGAAAGATCTAAACGAATTATTATGACAATTACCGGTATTCCTTACGACAAAGCCTCCGAATACTTAGAGCAGGCAAACGGCCATGTAAAAACCGCCCTGGTAATGATTAAAGCCAATGTTGATGCTGACGAAGCAAAACAACGATTACTTAAAGCAGACGGCTTTGTGCGCAAAGCAATAGAGGGAAATTCTTAAACAAATAATCTTATAAACTCAACCAACTTTACACGATGAAAAAATATTTTAGCATATTGTTTTTCTCACTTATTTTATTTCAGCAATCATCTTATACACAGGTATTTGAAGATGTTGGCAATGATATTATAGAATTTCTAAATACAGGAAAGGACCTTACAACTGATTTTGTAAAATTCGATAAATCGACTCAATTAAATCTTGTTGGTTCCGCTGTGCTTATAGGCGCAGGATATTCAATCGACAATAATGTTAAAGACTTTGCACAGAAAAATTCTTCAACATTTAATGACGGTTTATTTTCCATTGACAATGTTTACGGTGCCGGAATTACACTAATAGGTATTGGTGGCTTATACGGATACGGGGTAATATTTAAGGATAAAGAAGTAAGAAAAATTGGTTTACAAACAATTGAGGCAGTAGGGTATTCCGGAATAATAGAATCCATTCTTAAATCCGCCGTAGGAAGAAGCAGGCCATACACGAATGAAGGGAAAGCGAAGTTCCGCCCTTTTAACTTTAATGCGGCACACACATCATTTCCTTCCGGCCATTCAACAGTATCTTTTGCAGTATCAACTGTTTTAGCTAATAATACCGATAACGTGTATTTAAAAATATTCTGTTTTACAGCTTCAACATTAGTTTGCTGCGCAAGGATATATCATAGTGATCATTGGCTTTCAGACACAATTACCGGCGGTTTACTCGGATATTTTGCCGGCAACTATGTAAGCAGCAAAAACACTTTACAAAAAGAATCCGGCGATAAATTATCTGTAAATTTCAGCTTAACCGGCGTTGATTTATCACTGGCATTTTAAGTGTTAACAATCTCATCAATTTAATACGTCCATTTTAGGTATATTGGAAGTCTCTTTTTGATTAATTTTGTACTATGAATATTGAGAGCTTTATTGCAGGGAGCCGCGGTTTAGGTGTTCTGCAGGACAATTTACGAAACAGGGGAATAACAAATATCTCGCCTTTATTTGGTTCGGTGAAAAGCATCTTTACCAAAAGTTTGTTAAAATCAGAAAATCAAATCGTTATTTTATTCCCGGATATACAAAGCGCTGCCGAGTTTCATGTAGAGCTTGATGTAATGGAAGTATCGGATAAATCTGTTTTATTAACAGAACTGAAGCCTGAAACCATCCAGGAAAAGCTGACTGAAATTTCAAAGAGAGACAAGTTTATTCTTATTGCTACTTATGAGATTTTAAACTGCCTGCTGCCGTTAAAAGAACAGATTGAACAGGAAACAACTAAAATTCAGGTTGGCGGAAAGCTTACTTACAATGATCTTATCGAATATCTGAACTTACTTAATTATCAGAAGGATAAGTTTGTTGAAGCGCCCGGCTACTTCTCACAAAGAGGGGCTATCATTGATTTTTGGTCATACAGCGAGCGTAATCCGGTCAGACTTGAGTTTGACGGAGACTTTCTTGAATCAATAAGATACTTTGATTCCGAAAGCCAGCGGTCTGTTGAGCCCGCAGATATTGTAACATTAGCCGGCGCATTATCTTCCAACGGCAATGAACCGAAAGACTGGACGGATATTTTTAATTATTTAAGCAACCCTGTAATTATTGCTTCATCTTACGAGCTTAATAATTTACCGGATGTTAAAGTAAATTATTTTACAGAAGCCAGTGGGGAAGAATCAACCGCTGTTGTTGTAAATAATGAAAACCCGGACATTGACTTCCCTGAAAACGACATTGAACCGGTAAGTGATACAGAAAATACAATAACCGGGCATTTTGACTATGCTTCTATACAAAACGTTCGCTGGATTATTGAGGAAGAAATTGCATCTTCAAACAACAGGCTTGAACTTGGTTTTTCAGAAG
>JARLHB010000487.1 GCA_031292465.1 Ignavibacteriaceae bacterium | reverse complement strand
GTTTATTGGTTTCCCTCTGTGGGGGGGCGGCCGGCCCACCCTCGACGGATCCCCGGATAAATCCGGTACTCCCCTTGCTAAGGGGAGACGGAGGATTCAAAACGCCGAATATGCGATAAGCCCGGTATTAGTATCCCCCCTCTGTCTTTTATTACAATGAAAACCAATTTATTTCCTTGTGAGAAGATTTTTTCATCTGTTTGCTTAAACGCAAAATCCTGCAATTTTTACCCCCATAATTCATTTAATAACAATATTTTTATTGAAAACTTGAACATTTTAATCTAAATTGTATTGGTTATGAAAAAAATTTCTTTTTATAAGATGAGTGGCGCCGGGAACGATTTTATCGTTATTGATAAAAACAGCAATCCCGGGTTTGTTCCCGATCAAAATATAGTACAAAAAATTTGTAACAGGCGGTATGGTATAGGCGCTGACGGTGTTATTACTGTTGCTGATTCAAACAGTTACGACTTTGATATGCAGTATTTTAACGCCGACGGTTCTACCGGAAGCCTTTGCGGTAACGGTGCAAGGTGTGCTATAAAATTTGCGGATTTAAGCGGCAGAATTAAGCAGGAAACTACTAAATTTCTGTCAAATGGCGTAGCTTATACCGGTATGGTATTAAATGAAACACAGATAAAGTTTTTCTTTAATCCTCCGCAAAAACTTAAGTACAACTTTAAAGTAAAAGCGTTTAATCAACTAATTAACGCATGTTACGTTGATACAGGTTCACCGCATGTAGTTATAAAAATAGACGATGTGCTTATAAATCCGGCTAATCCGAAATTATTTTATGAAGATTTGAATAATTTCCCGGTATTTGAGCTCGGGCGGGAGATAAGGTATCATAAAGATTTTGCACCGGAAGGCGCCAATATAAATTTTATTAAATTAGTTGAAGGGAAAATTCATATACGTACCTATGAGCGCGGTGTTGAAGATGAGACGCTTGCATGCGGTACCGGTTCAACTGCTGCGGCTGTAATAGGTAGTTCATTGTTTAATTTGAATCCGCCGGTTTCTTTAATAACAAGGGGCGGCGATGAGTTAATTGTTAATTTTAAAACAGAAAACCAAAATATAAAGGATCTGTCTCTTACGGGTCCGGCGTTAGTAACCTTTACAGGTGAATTTACAATAAATTAGTTTTTTAATATCCGGAGATAAAATGTCCAAAATCATTTTCACAATTCAATATGAATTGAAACCTGAAAAAAAAGAAGAGTACCTGGTTGTAATAAAAGAATTGAAAAATCTTCTTAAAGCAGAAGGGCTTGAAAGCTACTCTGTTTATGAAGTAAAGGGGAAGCCCGGCCATTTCCAGGAAATATATTCATTTGCCACCGAAGAAGCTTTTGAAGCTTTTGATGATAACCAGAATGAAAGGGTAAACATCCTAATCGGTAAACTGAATGATTTGACTGTTGATAATACAACAAAGTATTCCACACTTTCCGAGATTTCAGGGAATTAAAATATTAACTTGACTATCATGAGCGGCTATCAGGCTGCTCATGATATTTCTTGGCATAATTTTTCATTTGTAGAACGCGAATAAAAGCTTTTTAACAAATTGGATCTAAAAAATGACCAAGACCGTTCACAAAATTTATATCGCCTCTTTTTTTCTAATCACTATCTTTGCTACACTTTTACTTACTATAGATGGGTATAAGTATTATTCAGCGCCGGTTGAAGAAAGATTTTTCCTTCCGCAGGATGTTCTGTTAAAGTCAAGCGGCTTTATAGGGCACGGCATTGGTATAATCGGAAGCCTTTTAATGATTATCGGCGTGGCTTCATATATGCTCCGTAAAAGAGTTAAGGTATTCCATAAATACGGATTCTTAAAACATTGGCTGGAGTTTCATATTTTCTTATGCACACTCGGACCGATTTTAGTACTATTTCATACGGCATTTAAGTTTGGCGGAATTGTTGCGGTAAGTTTTTGGAGTATGGTTGCTGTTGTTTTAAGCGGGGTAATAGGAAAATTTCTTTATGCACAAATTCCTCATACAATACAGGGCCAAATGGTCAGTTTTAACGAATTAAATTCGCAAAACGAAAATCTTTCGCATCAATTGAGAGATGAATTTCATATTCCTGAAAAAATATTATCATCTATAGAATCGCTTTCTTCAATTCAGCGCTATAAAAAGGTTAATCTTAAAACCGGGTTTATATTTATTACAAAAGATTCTTTTGGCATAAAGAATGTTATTAAAAACCTGCGGAATGAACTAATCCTTTCCAAAATGCCAAAAAAGGAACGGAATACTATTATAAAAACTGCAAAATCGAAATTAATTATTTCCAGAAGGATAGGCTTATTGCACACAATGCAAAAGCTTTTTAATTATTGGCATATAGTACATCTTCCATTTGCTGTTACAATGTTTATAATTATGGTTGTGCATATTATAGTTGAAATAGTCTTCGGCTATAAATGGGTTTTCTAAACTCCCGGGCATTTCAAATATTATTGTAATGACAGATTATTTAACGAGTTTAATCATTCTTTTAAGACATTCAAATTTAAGGACCTTATCGTTTAGTATATTACTATAAAATAACGGAACCTTGATGGAAACAAATTTAGAGAGCATTCTTGGTTATATCATTGTATTAAGCACGGCTATAATCGTACTTATTTTCTATCTCAGGGGGATATCAAACCGAAGTAAAATTGTAAAGGCAAAATTAGAGAATGCAAAAAAGTTCGGATTCCATGAACCTGTTTCTTTGCATCCTGTTGTGGATCCAGACAAATGTATTGGCAGCGGAGCTTGTATAGATGCCTGTCCTGAGCACGATATTTTAGGAATAATTGACGGGCAGGCGCATGTTATTAATGCTTCAAGGTGTGTTGGGCACGGAGCCTGCTTTCATGCATGTCCGTTTGGTGCAATAACTCTTTGCATAGGAACAGATAAAAGAGGGGTTGAACTTCCGCATGTAAGCCAGGAATTTGAGACCAATATACCCGGCCTGTTTATTGCCGGCGAATTAGGCGGAATGGGATTAATAAAAAATGCTGTGGAGCAGGGAAAGCAATCAGTTAATTTCTTGGCAGCGAAGTTGAAATCAATTCCGGATGCGCAATATGATGTTATAATAGTTGGTGCCGGCCCTGCGGGCATTGCGGCCTCCCTTGCTGCTGCCAAAAACAAGATGAAATATTTAACGCTTGAACAGGACAGCCTGGGCGGCACGGTTTATAATTTTCCGCGTGCAAAAATAATTATGACCGTTCCGATGGATTTGCCTTTGTACGGTAGGGTAAACTTAAAGGAAACATCAAAACAAAATCTGCTTCAGCTTTGGGAAACTGTTTTAAAAAACAATAAGATTACTATCCATGAATATGAAAAAGCTGAATCAATAGAAAAGAAAGATAATAATTTATTTGAAGTAAAAACAAATAAAGGGGTATATTCTTCTAAAGGAGTAATTTTAGCTATAGGAAGAAGGGGATCACCGAGAAAGTTGAATATTTCCGGTGAAGAAAAAGAAAAGGTTGCATACCGTTTATTAGAGCCTGAATTAATTAAAAATCAGGATGTGCTGATTGTAGGCGGCGGCGATTCTGCAATTGAATCAGCCTTGCTGCTTGTAGATGAAAACAGGGTTACCATATCTTACCGGAGTGATGCATTCTCAAGGTTAAAACCAAGGAATTATGAGTTTATTAATGAAGCAGTTAAAAGCGGCAAATTAAAAATAGTGTTTAATTCAAATGTAAAAGAAATTTTTGATGATAAGGTTATTCTTAAAATAGACGGTGTTGAGAATTTTACGGAAATAAAAAACGACCTGGTATATGTATTTGCAGGAGGTGTATTGCCTACCGATTTCCTTCAAAAGGTTGGTGTTAAAATTACAAAAAAGTTTGGAGACGCTATATTAAAACATGAGAATTAAGTAGTATAACTGTAGTTACTTATTGTTGTTATTTATGCCTTTCGATCTGTAATTTATCGGAAGAGAGCATGGCTTGATTTTTAGAACATAAAAACAAAAAGGAATAGAAAAATCGAAATGCCGTTTATGAATTATAGAACTTCGATTACGATTTCTAATTTATTTTTTATCACGATTTCATTGGTCGTTATAATGTCTTTTAATATGCAGGCACAAATATCTCCGGGGGATTTAACTACTGCACATGCTAAGTATGAGGGGCTTAGTAATTGCACAAAGTGCCACGTATTAGGGAAACAGATTGTAAATTCCAAATGTCTTGACTGCCATACCGAAATAAAGCAGCTTATATCTTCAGGGCAGGGTTACCACTCAGGCAGTGATGTGAAAAATAAAAACTGCTGGTCGTGCCACAGTGAACATCACGGCAGAGGATTCAGGATAATTGTTTTTAACCCTGATAAGTTTGATCATAATAAATCAGGTTATAAACTGGTGGAAAAGCATTCTCAAATAAAATGCGCTGAATGCCATCAGACAAAATTTATTTCCAATTCATTATTTAGAAAAAGACAGGGTACATATTTAGGGTTGAATATAGACTGTACATCCTGCCATGAAGATGTTCATCAAAATACGCTTGGTAAAAATTGCGCGTCTTGTCATAATCCATTAAAGTTTAAACCGGCTGTCCTATTTAATCATGATAATGCAAAATTTAAACTTGCAGGCGCGCATAAAAAAGTTGACTGCATTAAATGCCATGTAAAAGAAAATATGAATGGAAAGGACTTCCAGAAATTTGTGAACCTTCAGTTTAAAAATTGCACTCCCTGCCATCAGGATGTTCACAAGGGAGAGTTCGGGAATAATTGTGAAAAATGCCACAATACTGAATCGTTTAAAACGGTAAGCAAAAATTCATTTGATCATAATAAAACAAGGTATCCGTTAGAAGGCGCTCATATAAGTGTTATATGTGCAGATTGTCATGGGAAGAATTTACTTTCCAAACCAAAATTTGCTAAATGTACAGACTGTCATAAAGATGCGCATTTCGGCGAGTTCACAGTTAACACCATATTAAGAGATTGTAAAGAATGCCACACAGTATATGGCTTTAGGACTTCCGGTTATACAATTGACGACCATAATAAAATTAGATTCAAATTAACCGGCGCTCATTTGGCAGTAGACTGTAAACTTTGCCATTATAAAGAAAAATCAAAAGAATGGCACTTCAAAAATATCGGGTTTAAATGTATAGAATGCCATGAAAATATTCATGGTGCTGAATTGACTGAAAGTTTTATGCCGGATAATAATTGCCTATCCTGCCATACGGTTGAGAACTGGAAAAAGATTTCTTTCGATCATAACAAAACAGAATTTAAGTTGTCAGGAAAACACGATTCGGCTTCCTGCGGAGACTGCCATGATCAAAAAACGCCTGCCGGAAAAATTACATTCAGGTTTGTTTCGTTAAAAAATTCTAATTGTACTAAATGCCACCGGGATATTCATTTCGGACAATTTACAGACGGAACCGGCTCTGTATGTGAAAAATGCCATGGCTTTGATAATTGGAAGGCAGTAAAGTTTGATCATGAAAAAACACAATTTCCCTTACGCGGCGCACATGAGAAAGTACCTTGCTCTGATTGTCATACGAAAATAGAGATAAATGGGAATGAATTTATAAAGTATAAATTGGAAGATTTTAAATGCGCAGTTTGTCATGCCTAATATTAATTTTACTTAGTTCAGCAGTTAGTTTTGCGCAGTCGCCCCACGGCGATAAGTTGAAAATCGACTGTGCTAATTGCCATGAGCCGACTAACTGGAATATTATCCCAAAGGACATAAAATTTGACCATAACAAGGAAACTTCTTTTATTCTTACCGGGCAGCATACGTCGGTAAGCTGCGAATCATGCCATAAAAGTTTAGTGTTTTCCGATATTAAAAGCGAGTGCGTTTCCTGTCATAAAGATGTTCATCAAAATACCTTAGGTCCTGATTGTGCAAGATGCCATACACCTGCTTCATGGGTGGTTACCAATATAATTCAAATACATCAGAACAGCCGTTTCCCGTTGGTGGGTGTGCATATGAATGTTGACTGTGCAAGTTGTCATTCGGGTTATGCAAAATTATATTTCCCTCCGCAGGATGTTTCGTGCTTTAGCTGCCACAAGCAACAGTATTATGCGGCAAAAAATCCCGATCACGTTGCTGCAAACTTTTCTATCAATTGCCAGGACTGCCACAGTATTACCGGTTTTGCATGGTCATCTGCTGCTTTTAATCATTCATTCTTCCCGTTAGTCGGCGGGCACAATATTCAAAATTGTTTTAGCTGCCATAACCCGACAAGTAATTTTAAGGGATTGACTACAGACTGTTATTCATGCCATAAAAACGATTATATGCAGGCTAAAAATCCTGATCACGTTGCCGCAAAATTTTCTACTAATTGTCAGGACTGTCATTCTATAACTGTTTTTACTGTTGCAACTTTCAATCATAATACAACCGGATTTACACTGACCGGGGCTCACGCTTCTGTAACATGCCAGCAGTGTCATTCAGCGGGATATGTAAATACTCCTACTGATTGTTATTCCTGCCACAGTAATGACTTTGCTGGTGCGACAGATCCAAATCACGTAGCGCAGGGATTTCCGCATGATTGTACGCAGTGCCATTCAACAACAAGCTGGAATGGTGCAACATTCGATCATAGTAAAACTGCATTTCCGTTGACAGGAGCTCATGCTTCTGTAACATGCCAGCAATGCCATGCATCAGGTTATACTAATACGCCTACTGACTGCTATTCATGCCATACAAGTACTTATAATGCTGCCACAACCCCAACAAATCATCCGGCTGCAGGATTACCTCATACATGCCAGGACTGTCATAATACAACAGCATGGACGACAACAACGTTTAATCATACAACAACCGGGTTTACTTTAACAGGTGCTCATGTTACAGTAGATTGTTCATCATGCCACAAAGGAACGGTAACCGGATTAACGACAGACTGTTACTCATGCCATAGCAAAGACTTTGCAGGTGCGACAGATCCTAACCACGTAGCGCAGGGATTTCCACATGATTGTACACAGTGCCATTCTACAACAAGCTGGAGCGGTGCAACATTTGACCATAATAAAACTGCATTTCCGCTTACCGGGGCACATGCATCTGTAACATGCCAGCAGTGTCATACATCAGGTTATACCAATACACCGACTGACTGCTATTCCTGCCATACAAGTACATATAATACGGCAACAACACCTACGAATCATCCGGCGGCAGGCTTACCCCATACATGCCAGGACTGCCATAATACAACTGCATGGACGTCAACAACGTTTAACCATACAACAACAGGATTTACTTTAACAGGCGTTCATTCTACAATAGATTGTTCATCCTGTCATAAGGGAACAGTGGCCGGATTAACACCTGATTGTTATTCTTGCCATACTGCAGATTTTAACAGCACGACAAATCCTAATCACGTAACGCAGGGATTTCCGCATGACTGTTCTCAGTGTCATTCAACAACAAGCTGGAGCGGAGCAACATTTGACCATATTACAACTGGTTTTCCGTTAACCGGCGCACATATTAATGTACAGTGTGCACAATGCCATTCTGCCGGTTATACCAATACACCAACGGCGTG
This sequence comes from Ignavibacteriaceae bacterium, assembly GCA_031292465.1. Classification (GTDB taxonomy): domain Bacteria; phylum Bacteroidota; class Ignavibacteria; order Ignavibacteriales; family Ignavibacteriaceae; genus FEN-1297. The sequence goes on along the minus strand of JARLHB010000487.1, from coordinate 131 downwards.
CTATAGCTGCCATCAGAACGATTACAATGGTACAACCAACCCTGCACATAAAACAGCAGGCTTCCCGACTGATTGTACGCAATGCCATAATACAACTGCATGGCAGCCATCTACATTTAATCATGATGCAG
>JARLHB010000047.1 GCA_031292465.1 Ignavibacteriaceae bacterium | reverse complement strand
GCCGTTTGTTGATGTTGCAATGTACATGGGAGTAATAATATTCTTCCTTGCACTATTTGCCGTCATTACCAGGTGGCGGGATCCAATAGTGCAGTTTCTTGCTATTTTAGCATTTATAGCGTTGCTAATTTCATTCGGGAAAAATTTCCCTGTCTTATTCGACTTTATTTTTTATCATCTGCCATACTTTGATAAATTTCGTGTTCCTTCAATGAGCTTGGTATTGGTTCAAATTTGTACACCGATACTTGCCGGTTTAGGATTGATGAAAATTATTTCGCTAAAGGAAAAAAGAGAAAACGGAATAATAAAAATTATTAAAAATTCAGCAATAGTTTTGTCTGCATTTTTTATCCTTTCTGTAGTATTAAAAAGTTCGATTGCAGATTGGTTTACAGGCAGAATAAATGATTATATATCAATTCACCCGCAAGCTTCTCAGGAATTTACAGCGCTTTCACCATATATGTCTGATATGTTTACAGCCGACCTTCTAATTGCATTTGCTCTTTTAGCTATTACATTCTGGCTTGCGTATTCTTATATAAATTCTAAGATAAGCAGGGATGCTCTTGTTATCGGAATAATAGTTCTGTCAGTTTTTGATCTTTTCAGAATTGATTCACGCGGGCAAAAGTATGTTGATAACCCTGATTTATCAAACATGTTTAATCCGCCTGAATATGTTACTGCAATAAAGAGCCAAAAAGATACTGAACCTTTCAGAATGATTAACATTAAACAGGACGGTTCCCGAGGTACAGCCTCGCAAAATAACGGCAATTATAATGCATATTTTATGTTGGAAGACTTTTACGGTTATTCCGGTATTAAGCCCCGTTCTTTCCAGGACTTAATGGATGTAATAGGCCCTGCTAATCCTACGCTGTGGCGTATGCTTAATGTTAAGTATGTAGTTGCAAGCCAGCAAATTCCGTTACCGGGTTTTATACCAATTTATCAGAAAGATAAAGAAGTCGTTTATAAAAACACAAATGCTTTACCGCGCGCTTACTTTGTAGATAAAATCGGAGCAAAGCCTGATTTGTCCATTTTGAATGATATCAAAACAAATTCATTTGATCCTAAAAGTATAGCATATGTGGATGGTTCTTTGCCTATTGTAGATGTACCTGATTCTACCGCGAAGGTTAATATTACAAAGTATAAAGATGAAATTGTTGAACTAGATGCAAAAGCTTCCGGAAATAATTTCTTATTCTTCGGCAATACTTATTTGCCAACCGGATGGAAAGCCTATATTGATGGTAATGAATCAATAATTTATAAGGTTGATCATGGTTTTATGGGTATAGTTGTACCAAAAGGCAAGCATATCGTAGATTTTAAATATGCGCCTAAAAGCTTCTTTATTAGCGAGTATGTAGCTTTATCTTTAAGTGCTTTAACAATATTAGGTTTGTTATTAGGAATTGTTTTTGAACTTAGAAGAAGAAAAAATAATACAGTTACAGATGCAAATGTTTCTTAATTGGGATAATATAGAATTTGAGTTTACTGAGGGCTTTACTGATCTGCACACCCGGGTGTATGAAGAAACACTGACAGGTAAAGGATTCAGAATAGCTGATGCACGCCCGTCAATTCAGTTAGTGTATGAATTGAGGAATATGGAAATAATTGAAAAACCGGATGCTATACATCCCATTTTGCAGACATTAAAATCAAAGTAATCCGTTCTGAAATTCTAATACGGACAAACTAAAGTTTTAAATAAATAACCAATGATGTTGAGAGATTACTTAAAATAAAATTGTTATTATTTAATTGTCCAAAACTTTTCCACTCAGTTGTCCACTCCAGATTAATTTGGTGTAAGCATAAGGGATATGACGCCAAATTTTATTTAATAAGAAATTAATAATTTTAATAATTAGATTATTGCTTTTCAGTGTTTTAAAATCATGATTATCTTGGTTTAAATAAAAAAGAGAATAGAAGAGAGGTAAAAAAGGCCTATTCCATTTATTGGCTTTAAATTTAAAAATATTTCCATTCTTTGTAACTACCCATTTATGTGCTAGTGAAGGGAGTAACATTTCAGTAAGTGGTCCAGGTGTCTCAATATATCCCCGCTTGGTAATCCTATTAAGTTCGGAACAAAATTTAACCGGGTCGTCTATATGTTCTCCAATATGGGAAGCAATTAAAAAGTCAAATTCCTTATCTTTGAAGGGAGTATAAAGCGCATCACCGATTACTAAATATTTATCTTCGGGTATTTCAACTCTTTGGTTAGTCCTGTGAATAGTTTCTCCCATGTATTTTTCTAATATTATGTTTGCTCTTCTGTTAGGATGATGTCCACTGCCAATATCGATTACTTTCCAATCGGGCTCAGCGCTAAATATCTGTTTCGTGTTACCTGCGTACCATTGTTTTAATACCCGCTTATATACATCATAAGTTTTCTGACAGATTACGTCCGGACTGAATTCTTTCTTGCCGAATTCCTGAAGTACTTCTGGATCATAATTATGTGAATTTTCTGCCATATAAAGAATGGAATCAATTAACTGCTGTAGATTTCGTCTTTCGATTAATATTCCTACCTCTTTAGGTACAAAATCTTCAGGGCCGCCGCATTTTGTAGCAATTACAGGTATGCCGTACAAAATAGCCTCAGCAGTTACAACAGAAAATCCCTCTTCATCGCTATTTAAAATATGAAAATCAGAGTCTGTGAGAATTTTTAGTTTGGTAGATTCATCTACAAAACCATGGAAGAATATGTTTTTATTAAGTAACCCACATTCTTGAGCCTGACTCATTAACTGATCTTTTTGCTCCCCTTCTCCAATAAGGTGAAATTCTATATCTTTTTTATTTAACTTGTTACATATATGGTCAAATGCCCTGATAATATCAGCAACATTTTTCCTTCCATTTAATATAGAAATATGAACAGCTCTTTTAATATTATCTTTTCTTATCCTATTCTTTTTTACTATATATTCAGGATAAATATCAACAACATTTTTAATTACACCAAGGTTGCCTTTAAAGCCGACTTTCTTATAATATTCTAATGAGGCACTAGAATCGACATTCATAAACTCGCTGTTCTTTATTACAATCGATTTTAAGAACTTTAAAGGCATTTTAGTCTTTGGCGTAATTCCACGCAGGTAGTTAATATCCGGAGTTGAATGTTCTGTTATAACATATCTAATTTTCTTGATATACTTTAATATTAAAGCAATATAACCTGCCCTGTCTATTACATTAACATGTATTAAATCAGGATTGCCCCATTCTTTTTTAATTCTTTTCCAACCTAAATAATATGCAAATACAAAACTGAAATTGTATAATATCTTTCTTAAAACGCCACTGGATAAAAACTTGAAATAAACCCTTACAGTAATAATACCGGATTCATTATTACACTCAACATCGAAGTTTTTTCCCTTTAGTTGAATATCAGGAGTAACATATAGAACTGCAACATTGCACATTTTAGATACGGCAAGAGCCTTCTTTTGAACAAATATACCAAGCACTTTACTTGTCCGGTTAGGGAACCAGCTTGCTAAAAAAAGTATTTTATATCTTAACGGCTTAAAATTATTATCCATTGAAATCCTTTAAAACTTTACCAATCTAGGCTAATACAGGTAGCTTTTCAATTTAGGCTGTTGAAACAGAAGGATAAATTAGAATAACACTTAATCCTTCAAATTTAAATGCCAATAATAGATATTTTCACTTTAATATAAAATAGCTTTTTAATTTGACTTTTCTTGTCTTTTTGAAACACAAATGGGATAAATGATTAAAAGTTTT
>JARLHB010000486.1 GCA_031292465.1 Ignavibacteriaceae bacterium | reverse complement strand
TAACCTTCAATAATATTTATTCCGATAGCTTCAAAAAACTCTCCAAGTTCACGAGAAAGCATAGCGCCGCCGGAAATAAAGAACCGTAGCTTTCCGCCCATACTCTCGCGTATTGTCTTAAATACAAGTTTATCTGCAATCTTATTTTTAAAAGATAAGATGACAGACACGTCCCCGGCTTTTTTAGCAAGATGGTATTTTTTACCAGCTTCAATTGCATCGTAGAATATTCTTTGCTTAATCTGAGATTGAGAGTCAACATTCTTCAGAATTTTTGAATAAATCCTTTCAAACAATCTGGGTACTGTAGTAATAATTGTCGGGTGAACTTCCAGCATATTATGTGCTACTGTTTCAATACCCTCTGCGTAGCAAACCAGTCCGCCTGCTGCAAAACTTGAATAGTATGCCATCCTTTCGAATATATGGCAAAGGGGAAGGAATGATAAAAAAGTATCGGTTTCATCTATAGGGTATGTTTCCAAAATTGAATTTACAATACTTAAAAGATTTTTGTGTGAAAGCATTACGCCTTTAGGTTCGCCTGTAACACCGGATGTATATATGATGGTGCATAAATCATTTTCTTTTATATGGCTCCTGCACTCTTTAAGAAAATTAGGGCGGTCGGCTTTAAATATCAGACCTTTGTTTTGGACTTCCTTAAATGTAAAAATTGTTTTCCCATCGCTTCCTGAATCTTTATCGTTTAGCACTATGATAAATTTTAAATGCCTGCAGTTATTTTTTATCTTATTTACTTTATTTAACTGGAATTTGTTTGAAACAATTATTCCCCTGGATTCGGAGTTGTTTAAAACAAACTCAACAGACTCAGCAGTAAGAGAAGGGTAAAGCGGAACATAAACAGCGCCAAGTTTAAGTTCAGGCATATCCGAATACACCCACTACTGGCGGTTTTAATAAATAATGGCAATTTTATCGCCCGGCTTAACGCCCATAGTAGAAAGTCCGGCGGCAAAGCTTTCAACTTCGTCTTTAACCTCGCGGTAAGTTATCCCCTGAAATTTACCCTCAACTTTTTTCATAAGAAGGACTTTGCGCGTTTCGCTGTGCCATTCTTCCGTAAGGAACTGAAAAAGTTCGGGTATAGTCTTAGTCTTTTTTAATAATGCCATTAATGCTTCCTTAATTTCAAGATTACAAAATTAAATTCATTGATTCGCAATTCCTACTATAAACGATTTTACATTAAAAGTTTTACGCGAATATTACAATAAAATATTGAAAATATTAGTCATCTAAGTAACAGAAAACGGAACTTGTGACTAATTACATTACACAGTATAGAGTGTTCTTAAAGATAGAAATATCTTTTTTCTTTAGTAAACGGTATTACACTAAAATAAGTTATAGTATATACTTTGGGATAGTATTTCCTCTTAAAAAGGATTAGTCCTCTTTCCATCCCTTTGCCCGATTGGATACCGGGGTTATCCGGGGTACATTATTTCAAGTATAAAAGGAATTTTCCGTTCTTGAACAGCAGGAATTGAAAATGATATTATTTAACAACTCTAAAGGAGTATATAATGAAACTTATGAACATGGCCATGCTGGCGGGAAGTATCCTGCTGACGGGAGTGATTGCAGGCTGCGGAGGCAGTCAGACGATCAATAAAGAAGCGTCCACTTCGGCTATTCGTGCCGCAGAAGAAGTAGGCGCGCCTAATGTACCAACAGCGTCTTTGTATCTACAGATGGCAAAGGAAGAGCTGGAAAATGCAAAGGGAATGGCAGCTAAAGGCGATAAGGAACAAGCTCAGTCAATGCTAACGCGTTCACAGGCCGATGCCGAATTGGCAGTGGCCCTATCACGCAGTGATACCGATAAGAAGGAATCAACAGAAGCAATTGAACGTGTAAAACAACTTAGGATAGACAACCAAATACCTCAGGAAACGGGAAAACTATGAAAAATATAATATATCTTTTTATTATGGGATTTGCAGGATTACTTGTTAGCTGTGCTAACGTTCCACCGGCAGAACTTATTAATGCACGCGAATCTTACCAGCAGGCAAGCATGAGCCAGAATGCTCAGTTGAATCCTGCAGATTTACATAAAGCAGAAGAATCGCTTAACATTGCTGAAAAATCTTATATAGACGATCCTAATTCATACAAAACAAAGGATCTTGCCTACGTAGCGGACCGTAAAGCCAAGACTGCCGAAGCGCTTGGTATAACTGCTGCTGAGAATGCAAAAACCGCACAGGCAAATAAGGAGTTTCAGGCAACTCAAACAGAAATATTGAAGAATACGAAAGAAAATCTTGCCAGCTCTGAACAAAAAAGTTCGATAAAATCCGAACAGCTTGCTACAGAACAGCAGGCACATCTGGATGCAGATAACAGGGCAGCAAAGGCTCAGGCTGATCTTGCCGCGCTTGCGGCTGTAAAAGAAGATGCACGCGGCCTTGTAATTACTCTTTCAGGCAGTGTGCTCTTTGCTTCTGACAAATCGGAACTTTTACCTGCAGCACGCGATAAACTGAATCAGGTTGCAGATGCTTTACTTGCAACAAAGGAACGCAAGCTTTCTGTTGATGGTTACACTGATTCACAAGGCTCTGCAAGTTACAATATGGATTTGTCGCAGCGCCGTGCAGATGCAGTACGCTCGTATTTAATTACACGCGGTTACCCGGGTGAATTAATTCAGGCAAACGGGCTTGGTAAAGGTGATCCTGTTGCAGACAATTCCAGTCCCGAAGGACGGGCAGACAATAGGCGCGTTGAAATTATTGTTAATCATGCAACCGTTAGTCAGAAATAATAATAAACAAATAAGATAAGTGAAATACTGAACGAACTAAAGGGGAACAAAGATTTCGGGATGGATTTCACATGGATTTATTTCTTTCCATATTAGGGATGTTATCAAACATCCCTTTTTTTATATTGTACAGCTAATCCCGCCTACCGGCAGGCAGGCGGGATTAGCTTTTTGCATATCATATATTGGACTCACACAAATAATACCGGAATTATTCAAGTATAACAAAGGCATATTAAAAGCGAACATATAATATTATTTATTGAAATGATATTTTAGAAATAATTATTCTTGATATTTATTAATATAATGGCAATTTTAATACATGAAAAAATGAACGGGGTTGAGAAAGTTGAAATCGGGAGACCGCATTATTTAAGGCTTGTTCAAAAACGAATGATTTAACGGCCATAATTAAAAATAGTGTCCCGCAAATTTAAACTTTTATAAATATTTAATTTATATATATGGAATAATATACAATGAAAAGAAACATACTTCTTCTGCTCACCTCTATTTTAATTGGCTGTAATTCAAATAATATTTTAAAGTATCAAAATAATAATTGCAATACAATTGTGGAAGGATCATATACCTATAACAAGATTTGGAATACATATGCGCCGGCTATTGTATTTAAAAAAGGGGTTTCAGTCAAATTTGGTACAGTTATAAAACAAGATGAAAAAGACATTGTGTTTGTAGAAGCAAGAAGAAGAAAATCAGATAATCCTGATACTTTAATATATCCTGTAAATACAATACGAACTATTATTGATTCTGCAGGTAATTGTGTATATGGCGATATTCCCGATATGTTTTGTACTAAAGTTATTAGCCTAAGAGTTTATCTTGATAGGGAAAATGACTCATTAAAAGAGAACTTATTTTGGGACATGAAGCCTAATGAAAATTTTGCCTACTGTATGAAACCGGGTAAATACACAATAAACAGGATTGAGTTTTATAGTGATTATGGCGAAGATGAAAGTATTTCAATCCCATTCTCAGCTATAAACATTGACAGCAATAAAACGAACTATATTGGGAATATTATTCTATGCTCTGCATCTTCTGCCAAACAGAATGTATATAAAGTCCCTTTCAAAACCGTAAGCGATAAGAAGCAAGCCGGAGCCACGGCAAGTTTCGGACTGTTAGGAGGACTTTTATATGGCCTTTCAAAATCAGCAAACGCAGACAGTTCAAAATATTACGCTTTGGTAATAAAAGATGATTCAACATACATTCCAAATTCAAAGCAAAAACTGGTAAAGAAAATTATACACTAAAGAAAAACTAAAGGGAATTCTAATGTTAAAGCGTTTTTCCAACATTATCTGTTTTATCGGATTATTCGGAATTTCTGTTTTTGCACAGGATCCGATAGAGCAGGCTAAGGCAGATGTTCACATTTTAACTTCAAAAGAATTTGCCGGCAGAGGATTTACTTTTGACGGCAATAAAAAAGCTGAAGAATTTTTAATAGAGCGCTTCAAAAAGATTGGGCTGGAACCTGTTGACGGGAAATATGGCCAGCCTTTTAATATGGAATTGAATATAGTTGACGGGGTTCCTCAACTGTCGGTAAATAATCAGCAGCTTAAAATTGGAAGCGACTTTCTACCTAATTCTGTTACTGGGTCAGGTTCAATCGATGGCGATACTCCCATATACTATGTAAAATCCGGCCTGTATATAAAAGAGAAAGGAATAAATGACTATTCAGGCGTAACCAGTAAGAGCGCCGTACTGATTTTTGAAGATGAAGTGCCTGATTCAATAAAAGCTGATACAACAATTGATTCAAGGCGTTACTCAACTGCAACAAGATTAAGGAATGCAGAAGTATTGCAGGCAAAGGGTGTAATTTTTCTTGTTAAGCGGTTAATGTTTGCCGAGCCATATATCAGGAAAGACTTCCCGGTATTCGATGTTTTAAGAACATCATTACCAATGCCTGTTGAAACAATATCTTATAAAGTGAAATCCAGCTTCAATGATGTTGAACCTGAAAATCTTATTGGGACAATACCCGGCCTTATTGAGTCTGATTCAACTATTATTATATGTGCCCATTACGACCATCTTAGCGCATTTGCCGATACGGTTTATTTTCCGGGTGCTAATGATAATGCCAGCGGCACAGCAATGCTTTTAAGCCTTGCTCAATATTTTAAAATAAATCATCCAAGGCATAAAATTATTTTTATTGCTTTTTCTGGTGAAGAAGAAGGTCTAATAGGTTCTAAATATTATTCAGAACATCCGATATTCACTTTAAATAAAACTGTTTTTCTGGTTAATCTGGATATGGTAGCTTCAGGTAATGATGGCATTATGGCGGTAGGTGGCGTAGATTATCCGGACTTTTACTCAAAATTGAAAACAGTTAATGACTCACTAAATCTAGGTCCCCTTTATAAAAGAGCCTGCGCTCCAAACAGTGATCAATATTTCTTATCCGTAAAAGGGGTAAAAACATTTTATCTTTATACTAATCAGGGCAAGCAGCCTTATCATAACATACAGGATGTTGATTCAACACTGGACTGGAAGGCATTTAATCATACTTTGTTGCTTGTAAAGGGGTTTATAAAAGCAATTGATAATTAAATATTCGTTTGTTAAACAGCCGGATACAAAAGCACTCACTGTTTTGTATCTGGTAAAGGTTATAGGACATAAGATTTCTGCAAATAAATATACTCTCCGGAAATGTTATACATATAGATAGTTTATCGTTTTCTCAAATTGTTAATTTTTAAGAATGTACTAAAAAGGCTGCTAATTAAGCAGCCTTTTTGTATGTTATTTAACCTAAAAAATATATTGGTACAGTATAGCAAAAGTATAAAAAGCCAGGTTCCAATGTTAAAGAACCGGTATTAATAAGTCGTCATAGTGTACATTTCAATCTGCTGGCCTGTAGAGCTCCAGGAGTTTGATGTCCTGTGAGTTGTTCCAACCCAATAATCATAATTGTTCCAATAGCTGGATCCTGAATTTTGCAGTGTGCATTTGTAAGTTCCGTCCACATAGAAATCAACCATATAAGTATGGCTTGCATCCCTGCATTGGCATTTATAAGTATGATATCCGTCGTCGCCGGTAGAAATTGTCTGCCAGACATAATTCCCGCCGCCCTGAATATAAGCTTTCAGTGTATGGTCATTCAGTGTTTCAACAAATCCCATTTCATGGCCGGTCCAGTTTGTTACATCGTCTGTAACAAAAACTGCCATTTCGTTTGAGCCGTCCGGGGCATTGGAACCGCCCTTAAAGCAGCCTACAAACTGCATCCCCGTTGCATTTTGGCCGCTTGACTGCTGTGCACCTACATAGTTTGTTGAGCATGATGTACCGCCTACGGGCACACATATTCCTGTAGTCCCCGTAATTACGTACGGCAATGTTGAACAGGTTCCCCACAAGCTGAAGTTTGTGTTGCTGATGGATTTTTGCATTTTTGTCTGCGAACTGTTCTGGGGGCCTGTTAAGCCGTTTTGTGTATCATTATTATTACAACAAGTCAATACTACAAGAATACCCAAAATAAGAATTCCTGCAATTCCCGCAGACATAAATTTTTTAGATAGAACTGTTTTCATAAAAATTACCTCTGAAATGATTGTTTAATAGTTTAATTAGTAAGGCCATTCTATTAATGGAACCCATGCTACAGCGTTATATTTTATAGGTCGTTTTAATTACAATCCGATATTCCATAAATAGCCCGTGCGCATTTCGGTACGTTAAGACATAAACATCTAACTTTATGATCAGAACAGTTGAGGTAAAAAGAATAGTATCAAGTGATTATCAAAACGCAAAATGAGTCTGTCAAATTATTGTCAGCTTTCGTTAATATAATAACGAGGAATATCATCTCAACAAAAGTGCCAATGGATAGGGGCTTGTTTATACTAAATTCGAGTTAATATAGAAGGGCGGAGATGTTACGCTATTATTAAAAATATAAAACTTATTAAATTGATAAATCAGATTTAAGTACTTTTAGTATTATTACTATTTATGGACTTGTGGATAATACAGATATATAAAGGCAGTAAATAATAAAGCAGTTTTTAACAGGTTAATGCCGTTCCAAAGGGAGCGGCATTAAAAATTATTTCGGCTGATGCATCATCAGTTTATTAATATATTCTTCAACCGCATCTTTAGGCTGTGAAAATACTAAATAGAATTGTCCTGAACCGTTATTGTCCCAGCTATTGGAGCCGCTTTCATCAACAACTATTTTACCGTTTTGAAGGGTGAACCAGGGTTGATAGCCCTTTATTGCAACAAGTACTGCAACTTCATCCCAGCTCATTCTGCCGTCTGCATCATCTTTTGACTTGGGTATGCAAAGGCTGAATACATCTTTAACAGGACTGTTTTTAATACTTTCGTTTTTAATTAAAGGCAGTCCGCTTTTAATTTTCTCACCAATTTCAAATCCATCAAATAAAACGGGAACAGGCCAGTTTTCGTAAACTATTTTTGAAGAAGTCGAATCCGAAAAAACATTGTATTCTCTGCCTGATGGGAATTTACCTGCCATGCTTACAAGAAGTTTTACTTTTTGTTTAATCAATTCTTT
>JARLHB010000485.1 GCA_031292465.1 Ignavibacteriaceae bacterium | reverse complement strand
ATCACATTGCCAAAATTTACATCAACTTCAGGCGAATGATATTTACATCCTGTGAACTTTCCGTCAGGTACCGAAATTACCTCATTAACAGAATCAACAGTTATTTGGTAGTTTACAAGTGTTAGGCTTGCTCCATTCCATTCTTCATATCCCGATGTATATGCATCTCCAACAGCAGCGGGGTATTTATATTTTAACACTGCAGTTTTCAGATCAGGGTAATATTGATATACGCCGTCCTTTCTTATAGTAAAATATTGGTCAACATAAAACGAAGATGTTATAAGGAACCATTTTTCGCCGTTAATCATGGCCTCTCCGACAACGCTTTGGTACACCGTGTCAAAAGTCGGGGAAATACCATATTTATAATAAAATGTTTCTTTATACGTCCACTTATTACCGACTTTAAGCGAAAAGACAGGACATGAAAGCCCAGTCTGATCCGAAATTTCATTTGTACTTTTACCACAAATAAGATTTAACTGCATAGGCATATCATTAGCAAGTGTGCCTTTTAATGAATATATACCCGGCTTTATTGTAGAGTTAAAAATATCGGCCATACTAAACTTTGATCTATATAAAACTACCGGACTATTTGGATTCAGCACGACCTGGAAGAAAACGTTGTCAGTAATCAGCGGTCCGGAGAAAACAACATTGCCATTGGCGTCTATAAGAGACCATAAAAAGAAATTTCCGGCCCCAATAGTATCCGGTACATTCCCCTTGTTAAGCCCGGTTACGGTAATATCAAGAGTATCCAGAATACCCAAAACATCTTTTGTTACCGACAGGGTGTAGCGGATATTGCCCATAACTTTGTATGTACTGGTTGTCGGAAATAATGGTGCAACAACATCACTGCTCTGATTGCATGAGATTAATATTGCAAGTGTAAGGATAAATGGAATTAGGACTAAATTTTTCATATCTGATTTCCTTAAATGTAATTACACATAAAGTATATTGATTCAGAAAACGAAAAACTTATCGGGAATTTTCCCCTATGGAAAGTTCTGAATAAGCGTATGTATTTTACTCAAATCATGTTTTATTGTCAATAAAGCAAATTAAAATTTGCCGTTTTGCTCTTTATAATTTGAGTAGGCGAGTCGGTTAAAAATTGAAAGCTTAATTCCTGGCCGGATAATACCATTGCTTGGATGCATCAATTTTTACTTACAATTTTGATATTTGTGACCGATTACTCATTATTTGAGCAATAATTCTCTATAATAAGTGATCCATGCACATCCGCCTTGTATTATCGCAATAATTTCCGTATTTTTCGACTATTCAAGTAAAATAGTTGAAAATAGAAATAAAAATATGTCAGAACAAATCTCAAACGAAAAAGTAAAAGCAATTCTTCAGGCAGCAAGAAAACGGTTTGCGCATTACGGATTTTCAAAAGTAACGATGGACGAAATTGCCGGCGATGTTGAGCTGGGAAAGGCCTCGCTTTACTATTACTTCCCGACAAAAGAAGAGCTGTTTAAGTCGGTAATTTTTCAGGAACAAACCGAATTTATAAAAAGAATAGAACTGCTTTTGCAGAACTCTTTTACTGCTACAGAGAAGCTGAACGAATATGTTGAACAGCGATTAATGTTTTCACGCGAGCTTTCAAATCTGGGAACTTTAAGTGCGCACTCTGTTTTTGATTTTAAGGCTGTATTCAGAAAACTATATGATGATTTTGAACTGCAGGAAGTAAACCTGATTAAAAATATTATTGATGAAGGTAAAAACACCGGCGAATTTATTAGCGATTTGCCTGAGGAATATCCCAAAGTATTCCTGCATGTTATTCATGGCCTGAAACTAAGGTTTATAAGACACTTAAAAGAACAACTGATGGAAGAAGAAATTTATAAGGAACTTGAATCAGAGATGAAAATAGTTGTAGTTGTTCTTATAAACGGCATGAAGAATAAATAAAGAAATTAATAAAATAATTAGTAATGATAGAAGAAGGATGACAAAAATGAGTGCAGAAGATAATCAGCTAAATAATGATGCCGACCAGTCAATAGAAGAAGTGCCTCTTTTTAAAAAGAAGAGAGTTATAATTCCATTAGTTCTTCTGGTTATAGGGGTGGCGGCAGTTGTTTATTGGTATATAGGTACTTTGCAATATGCATCAACAGATGATGCTTATATTGATGCAAACAGGATGTCGATCAGTTCGAAAATATTAGGCCGTATTGTAAAGCTTACAGTTGACGAAGGCGATTCGGTAAAGACAGGCCAACTGCTTGTTAAATTAGATTCTGTGGACATTCTTGCACAGATAAATCAGGCAAAAACATCTCTGGAGCTTTCAAAAGAAAGTATAAATCTTTCAAAGGTTAATGTAGATAAGGCACAGGAAGATTTTGACAGGGCGCAGAAGCAGTTTAAAGATAAAATTATTCCTAAAGAACAATATGATCATGCACAGAAAGCGCTTGAAGCTGCTAAAGCAGAATATAATATTTCACAATCTAAAATTACAAATGCTGATGCTCAGCTAAATGTGTTGAGAACCGAGTTAGAGAATACTTCAATATTTTCGCCTATGAACGGAGTTGTCGCTAAAAGATGGGTACTTACGGGTGATGTTGTGCAGCCGGGGCAGCCTGTTTTTACTATCTATGATCAGCAGAATACATGGGTTACCGCTCAATTCGAGGAAACAAAATTAGGTTCTATTCATTTGGGAAGTAAAGTAGACATTTCTGTTGATACTTACCCTGACCAGCAATTTGAGGGAGAGGTTTACCAAATCGGAACAAACACTGCGGCGCAGTTTTCACTTATTCCGCCTTCTAATGCTTCTGGTAACTTTACTAAGGTAACTCAAAGGGTGCCTGTTAAGATTACTATCCATCCTGTTGATGTAAACGGCAAGGAAGCGTCAGCTAAACCATTTAACCTGCTGCCGGGTATGTCCGTTGAGGTTAAGATAAAGGTAAAATAAAAATGGCTAAGTTGTTAAATGGTAATTCCGAAGGACAGCAAATTACTTTATCGAATATTCATTTGCATCCTTCTTATAAATGGTTTGTACTTGCAAATATTATGTTCGGAACATTTATGGCGGTTTTGGATGCCACTATAGTTAATGTGGGACTTTCAAAAATGACGGCCGCTTTCGGAACAAGCGTGGACAAAATTGAATGGGTGCTGACAGCGTATATGCTGGTATTTGCAGTAGTGCTTCCTTCTTCCGGATGGGTTGCGGATCATTTTGGTTATAAGAAAACATACTTCATGGGAATGTTCCTTTTTACATTGGGCTCATTATTATGCAGCCTTTCCTGGGATGAAAATGCATTAATTGCTTTCAGGGTTATTCAGGGCGCCGGAGCCGGTTTTATTATGCCTGTGGGTATGGCAATAATTACCAGGGAATTTCCGCCCGAACAAAGGGGTATGGCTCTAGGATTCTGGGGAATTGCATCGGCGGCGTCGGTTTCCCTTGGCCCTATGGTTGGCGGCTATCTGATTGATAATTTTAGCTGGCATGCAATATTCGATGTAAACGTCCCTGTGGGAGTTCTCGGGCTGGTGGTTACAATGATTATACAGAGAGAATATAAAACCGAACATGTAAGAAAGTTTGACTTCCTGGGTTTTATTTCGATGTCGGTATTTCTTACAAGTTTGCTGCTTGCTCTTTCCGACGGCAATGCTGCATGGAATACAGGCGGATGGACATCAACATTTATGCTAAGCTGCTTTGCAATTTCCTTAATCGGCTTAGTAGTATTTATTATTACCGAACTTACAGTTGAGCATCCGATTGTTGAATTAAGGCTTTTGAAAAAATTTAATTTTGCCATCTCTAATTTAATGCTGTTTATTTTTGGTATGGGGCTTTTCGGCAGCACGTTTTTACTGCCGTTATATTTACAGAACTCATTAAATTATACAGCGCTTCAGGCTGGCATTGTGTTTTTTCCGATAGGCATTATACAGGCTATAATGTCGCCGATTGCCGGATGGATGACTGATAAAATAAATCCCAAAATTCCTGCATTTGTTGGTATAGCATGTACGGCTGTCAGCCTGTATTTATATTCGTTTTTTTCTCTTTCAACGGAACATAGCCAGATAATGCTGCCTTTGTATATAAGGGGATTCGGCATGGGAATGATTTTTATACCATTAACTACATTTGCGCTTTGGGGTATACCTAAAGAAAAAATGGCCCAGGCATCGGGACTGCTTAATACTATAAGGCAGATAGGCGGCAGCTTTGGTGTTGCACTGCTCGGCAGCCTTTTAACACGCAGAACGCTTTTTCACACACAGGCATTCAGCCAGGCAATTAATTCAAGCTCGCCGGCATACCAGAATATTTCTTATAATCTTCAGCATTTTGTTCAATATTCTGTTGGAGGGGTTGGTAAAGAGGTTGTATCCCGTGCTAATGCTTTGATTGTCCAAAACATGACAAACCAGGCTTTTATCGAGGGAATCAATGATGATTTTCTGATAGGCGCAATAATTACGGTAACGCTTATTGTTCCTATTTTCTTTTTGAAGATTGGAAAGAAGAAAAAAAGTGAAAAAATTGAAATTATGGAATAGTTTTATACCCGGAGAAAATTTATGAAAAACAGATTATTATGTATAACTCTTTTTATTGCAATATTATTATTAGAACCTGTTTATGCTCAAAATGTAAATAGTGATTCTTTAACAATAAATGAAGCTGTAAAGCTTACGTTAAATAACCAGCCGGTAATAACCCAGGCTTTGGAACAGATTAATGTTATTAATGCAAAAGTTAAAGGACAAAAAAGCAGCTATTATCCCACTGTAGAAGGCGATCTTTCCTATACTAATATCGGCCCATTAATTACGTTGGCATTCCCCGGTATGGGAACTTTTGATTTTAACACTGCTAATAATTATGATATGCATGTTAGTGCGGAACAGGTATTATATGATTTCGGCAGAAGAGATGCTTCAATGGATTTGATAAAGTCATATAAACTTTCCGCTGAAGAGAAGGTCAATCTGATTAAATCTGATTTAGCTTATCAAACAATCCAGACATTTTACACAATATTATTTATAGAAAAAAGTATTGATGTAAAAAATGAACAGATACGTACGCTAAATGAGCATCTTGATATTGCAAAGAAAAAGGCTGAAAGCGGATCTTCCACAGATTTTGATGTACTGACAACCGAGGTAAGAGTTGCCTCCGCCCAGAATGAATTAATAGATTTGCAAAATGCTTTGGCTAAGGGTAAAATATATTTAAGCAGCCTTATTGGTAATGAAAACAGCACACAGATAAATCTTTCCGGTAACTTTAATATTACAATTCCCGGAATTGAAGAATCATCGCTTGTTTCCAAAGCCTTTTCATTACGGTCGGAAATTAAACTTGCCCGTGAAAATGAAAACAGCGCAAAGCTTTCAATAAATGTTGCAGGCCTGGGAGACAAGCCTACATTATCACTTGGATTAGCTTACGGCCTTAAAAACGGATATTTCCCTAACCTTGATGTACTGCGGGGCAATTGGGCTGCAGGTGTATCAGCTAACATTCCTATTTTTAACGGGAATAAAACGGATGCAAAGAAAGAAGAAGCAGAAGCGGAATTAAAGTCCAGCACGCAGGAAATTCTTATACAAGAACGGAAAATAAGGTTAGAAGTACAGACCGCTGTAACTGATTTAAAGACAAGTATGGATAAATTAAAAACAACAGAAGTTCAGGTTAAACAGGCAACAGAAGCAGTATCCCGCGCCGTAGTTCAATATAGGGATGGCGTAATAACCAATCTGGATTTAATTGATGCCGAAACAGCATTAGCTGAAGCAAAACTTTTGTATCTGCAGGTTACTTATAAAAATGTTGTTAATAAATATGCGCTGGATAAAGTAGTGGGCGAGACAGCCTGGTAAGTGTGTTTAAGATATGAGGCTCATCTTAATGATGAGCCTCAATCAAATAAATCTTATTTGTTAAGACCTAAAGTAGTAACCTCCGTAGCAACTTTCCATGTGCCGTTATCCTTAATCAAAGTTACATAACCTGTTTCTTTTAATCTTGAATCCGTTATGTCTATTTTTGCAGAAGCAACGTTACCATCAACATCAACAGCGCTAACACTTACAGTTCTTGTCCAGCCGCCTTTTTGGCCGTTCTTAACCAAATCAACAAACTGAGAAGCAGAATAGTTATCTAATCTGTTTGCCATTTGATTGAATGTAAAAATATTAGCAGTAGATATTACTGATTTAGAAAGAGCACCGGCATCACGAACATCAACACTTTTTACGAAATTAGTTATTACCTGCTCAACATCTCCCTTATCTTCTTTAACTAAATTATTTCCCCCTGCAAAAATAGATGAAGCTAGAAGGAGAACTGATAAAATTGTAGAAGCCAATACCTTTTTCATAATTACACCCTTATAATATTTTTTAATTAACGGTTAATTACTATTATAACCACGTTATTTATGTTGTAAACTTATACAATATGGTAATAAAATAACAGAGAATGGTAGAAACGGGCATAAAATTATATGAACGGTATTTAGATGCATGGAATGGAGAGTGTTTTATTTTGAGAATATTATGTAAACTTGCTTCTTCCCCTAAGTGCCACTTTACCAGACAGGAATTTACTTATTAAACAAAATTATTTAACTTTATAACAAGAATGTATGGTAGTGACGTGGGCATCTTTTATAAGGCAGATGCTGTATAGCATTACTATCTGTACGGTGCTGTAATAGACGGCAGAAGTTCAGTGTCATCGCCAGAAGATGGACGGTATAAGTTAACAGGAAAAGAACATGATGCGCCAATCGGATTAGATTATTTTGGTGCAAGATATTATGACAGCTGGAATGGGAGATGGGGACAGGTGGATCTAATTTATTGGGATTTTTTATGTAAGATATATTGGAGTAATCAAGAGACTCACATAACAACGAGGTGAACAATGAGAATGACAGAATTAGTCACTGTTTTATGCATATTACCTGTCAAACTTGCAAGGAGACTATTTGGTAGGAAATTATCAATAATAATCCTTTTGCTATTATTATTTGTGAGTAGTTCAAGAGTAGCTGGGCAAGTCCGGGCAGACACTCTCGGTTCTGACAAAGAATGTTCTCAATATGATTTTCATTTGAGCCTTAAGCCTCAGCCAGGATATGGCCTGATATTTGGCTACCAAGGTGGAATGTCAAACGGGAATAATATCAGACAAGGTTATGAGATGGGAATTGCAAGGAGTATCGTTGGTCGCGAAGGTGCCAGACAAGAGAGTTTATCTCTGATAATTAATAATATCAATCATAATTTAGTCTACGGATTCGTGGTTCGCGGAGATATTCAGGCTCTTTTTGATTTTGGAGTATCATTTAATTATATGACTGATTTCTCAAATAGACATGCTGTTCTGTTTTGTCCGTCTATGGGGGTCAACTTCCTTCCTATCTTGAATATATCCGGTACGTTTGAGTATAACGCTCCGATAGCCGGTCCGAATTTTGAAATTCAGAATCGCTGGATGTTCGGTATCCGATATGACTTCGTTTTTATTAGGGAAACAAGACATGCAACTGATAGCCTATAACTGGGGAATTATACGTTAACCCATGATCCAGACAGAAATATAATTATTGAATAACAGCATCCTGGATGTTGGGGTACAGAAATACTATTTAATCAACCAATATCACCTGAATATTTAATAAGAATTAGATAAGGGAAATTATGGATAAAGAAATTTTAAAACGACTTGAATCGTCTTTAGAATTTATTAAGGATGGACTTACATTTAAGGTCGGGGATTTCGTATTAGGAAAAACTAAAGATGGGAAAATTTTTGTAAATAGTTATCTTCAAGATATAAATATTGATAAAATAGAAAAATCCTTTGCAAAAGAAAAACTTGAAGAAATGACAAATGAATTTAATGGTTTGGTTACAAAATCTCCTAGATTTCAAGAATTTTTGTCAGATTTTGATTTAAATTACTATTTACTTTATGACACAGGTTTAGCAGGAATTAATATTTGTGCAGTAATTAATGGTGAGTTTCAATTTTTCTTGTAATTAT
>JARLHB010000484.1 GCA_031292465.1 Ignavibacteriaceae bacterium | reverse complement strand
CTGTAAAAAGTATCTGATAGAATAAGTTTATCAACTGAATTGGGATACTCTAGAGCATACGCCTGCGCAACCATTCCTCCGTAAGAGTGCCCAAGCACATTCCATTTTTCAAAGCCTAATGCTTTCCGCAACCCCTCAAGATCTTCCACATCTCTTTTGAATGAATACTCAGCAGAATCTTTTGCCCTGTCCGAAGCACCCCTGCCGAATGCATCGAAGTAAACGACTTTATGATTCTTAGTAAGTTCATCAAACCATGGAGTTAAATAGATATGAGAATTCCCGGGCCCCCCGGGTATTAGAACAACCGGATCACCGCTGCCTTTAATTTCATACCAGAGTTTTGCCCCATTCACAGTTGCATAAGCGCCTGATGATGCGCCTGAAGTTTGTGAACAGACTTCAATACTTATATTAAAAGTTAAAAAGGAAAGAATATAAACAACTGCAAGTAATTTTCTTTTTGCTTTATCTGTAATAATATTTTCCATGACATTTTTCCTGATAAATTATATGGGATATAGACTTAGTGTTCATCTAAAATATTCTCAATAAAATTTATAAGTATTCATCTAAAATTGCACAATAAGTTATAATAGTACAAATTATTTGCTTGATTATGTGTTCCGATTGCGCTACATTTTATTGAAAAATTATTTAGGCTTTGTTATGAGTAAAACGGCAACTGTACATTCCAGAATAGAC
Source organism: Ignavibacteriaceae bacterium (assembly GCA_031292465.1). Taxonomy (GTDB): domain Bacteria; phylum Bacteroidota; class Ignavibacteria; order Ignavibacteriales; family Ignavibacteriaceae; genus FEN-1297. The sequence goes on along the minus strand of JARLHB010000484.1, from coordinate 3,361 downwards.
GAAAAAGTGAAAATAAAAGCAGAAAGAATTCTTTATGCCATGGGTATCAAACCTTCCGATGCGATTGATATGTTTTACAGGCAAATTATATTCCGTACCGGCATCCCATTTAGCGTTGAGATACCAAATAAAAAAACTCTTCGTGCAATTGAAGGACTTGAAAATGGTAAAAACATAAAAACATTCAAGGATGTGGACGAATTATTCACTGATTTGGAAGACTAATGTTAACCGTCAAAAGAACTTCTATATTTAAAAGTGACTATAAAAAAGCTATAAAACAAAATAAAGATATAGAGAAATTAAAAGAAGTTATTATAACACTTTGCAAAAATGAACAGCTTGACCCAAAATACAAAGATCATCCATTATCCGGCAAATTTAGGAAGTACAGAGACTGCCATATCGAACCCGATTGGGTTTTGATTTACGAAATAAATGAAATGGAATTATCACTTATAAGGCTTGGTTCACATTCAGAATTGTTCGACTAATTATTTACTTCTAAAGTATTTCTTCATCGGAACAAAATAAAATTCTTTCCAGCCTTCTTTATAACTTTCAAACTGTTCCATAGGGAAACCACTGTGTGTAAGCGTAAGTTTTGTACCCTTACCGGATTTTTCAAGCAATATCTCAAGTAAGGAATCTTCAGCATCTTTGGGAAAATCAGTTGACCTCCAGGATTGGACAATCTTTTTACCAGGATCGAGCTCAAGGTTTTTGCCCCACATATATCCGTCCCCGGCAGTGTATGAACCGCCTTTCCTTGAAGTCGATTTTGTCTTTTCTCCGGTAAATGCTGTATGCTCTTTGCTGCTTAACCATGCTTTATAAATAACATCGGGAGGCGCCGGTAAAGTGACGGATAGTTTTATCTTAGCTTTCATTACTTTACTCCTAATTGCTTGTTAAAAATAAACTTTACCATTAAAATAAATGACAGAAACTATTTTGATATGTTTCCAATCATAATAATATTCCGGTTAACTCGGAGACATTATTTAATATTTTTTCTGCCCCGGTAAAATCACTGTCACATGTAAGCTGGGTTGGTATAACGTAACAGCCTATTCCTGCACTCAATGCAGCCTTTAACCCTCTCTCTGAATCTTCAACAGCAATGCATTCCTTTCTGTTGAAGCCTGACAATTGAACTGCCTTCAGATATGGATCGGGAGCCGGTTTTGATCTTTCATAATCTTCTGAAGCAAGTACGAAATCAATATATTTAAGCAGATGGGATTTGTTATGTATAATATCAAAATGATTTCTCTTAGAACTTGTTACAATTCCCATTTTAAACTTGCCATAAAGTTTCTGCAAAGCTGCTTCAACTCCGTCAATAACTTTCATCTCGGTTGATAGAAGATGGCTGTAAAGCGCATCTCTTTCCGCATGATATGCAGCAATCTGTTCTTTGGTAAAGCCTTTAGCTTCTGCAAGATGCCATGTACCGAGTGACCTCTTTAGAAAATATTCAATGTATAAATCTTCGGAAAGATCGATATCCATTTTAGCAAAAGTTTCTTTGTTTGCACGGTAGTATAATTTTTCGGTATCTACAAGAACGCCGTCGTTATCCCAAAATATTGCTTTAATCATATAATGCCGGTTTTATAATTTTTCCCTGCAAAGATAAATGAAAACTGCATTGCTTTCCCTATATAATAATTGATGTTTTTTTTAGATAAAAAATCTCAATTCATTCCAAAGGTAACTATAGGGATATTTCGGTTTTCGGCAAATAGTTATAATAATATTAGTTTCATACGGCATTGCATAATTGCTCTTAATCTCGCCAACCTGCTTAACAGAATTGAACCATTGCTGGTTATCTTTAACATTACTTCCAATAACAATTACAACTTGCCTGGCCGTATCTCCGTATCCCCAGAACCAATAATTATTGTGCGATGAAATAGCAGGCGGCAGGGGATACTTCCCTCTGAAGAAATCAATAGCCCCGGCTTCGCCGTAATTTTGTCCGAAGACAACAGCTTTCTTTTGGTCTTCTGGAGTAAGTGAAGTATAAGCTTTAGAAACTGAAGCAGCCATATTTTCCCATCCGAACATATCGGCATAAAATTGGGGCAGTTCATTAAGCTTCTGGCCTTCGACTGAAGAAGGCTGCATGCCTAATACTTTTGAATAGCTTATATATTGTTCAACAGGAAGGATGGGTAGTGAAAGCGGGACAAAAAGTAATCCACTTAAACCTATTAAAGCCGGCAATGCAATTTTAATCCAGCCAAAGCCTTTATGCTGAATAACCTTCTCCATCATTACTCCGCCTGCAGCAAATAAAACCGGGAATGCAGGTGCAAAATATTCCGCTTTTGAATGCCAGTTTATTATTAGGACTAAAAATGCTCCTAAGAAAATATATCCGATTAATCTGTAAGCTTTGCCTTCCTTATGAAAAAATAAATAGTACAATCCCGCCAGCCATGTAAAAGATGATAACGGGTTCAATGATTGGAACGTATCATTTAATAATGTCCCCGGATTTTGGGATAAATATTTTAAAGAAGAAGCGCGGTGAATAAATTCCAGCGTTGCAAAGTTGTGTGTAATATTCCAAATGATGTAAGGGCTGAAAATGACAAATGCAATTATACCTGCAATATACGGCCAGATTGTTTTTAACATTGCTCTCTGTGGAGTAAGAATTAAGCCAACAAGTAAACCAAATCCAAACCACAGCATATCTATTTTATTCAGCAATCCAAGACCCAGTTCTATACCAAACAAAAGCCATAATTTCCTATTGTCTGTTCCTGTTGATTGGATTATCAATATTACAATATAAAAAGCCAATACCCAGAAAAGCCAGTCGAATATATTCATGGAATAAATAGTCCCTGTACCAAGCAATATTGGAGCAAGAGCGGTTGTAAGGCATGCAAGCGTTAAAGCAGTATAACTCCCGTTTAGTTTACGGGTTATTATTCCGGTAGCAAATACAACCAATGCAGAAGCGATTGCAGGCAGCAGCCGTATGGCAAACAAAGATTTGCCGAACAGCTTGATGCTTATAAATAATAAGTATATTGAAAGTGGCGGCTGATCTACATAGCCCCCTGCAAGATGGTTAGAACATGCAGCATAATAAAGTTCGTCTCTGAAGTATCCATAACTTGCAAATGCATTGGTATATAAATGGAGAAGCAATTCAAAGAGAGAGAAACCAAGAATTAAATATAAACTGTTACGGTTCAGCCTTCCGGCTTTAGTTGTTGAATCCACCCTTCCTCCGTTTTTATATATCAGTTAGAGCCTTTTTTAATATTGCTATCTGGCCTGCATGATATATATCATGCTGAATCAATCCATGCAGTATAGTATAGAAGGTATAATT
>JARLHB010000483.1 GCA_031292465.1 Ignavibacteriaceae bacterium | reverse complement strand
CGGGAAGGGTTAGGGTTTTTATTTCTTTAGTTATCATGTTTATAAAGTTTTCATGTTGCAAGTTCAAAGTTAAGGAACCGGGTTTACACGGGATCTAAATTATTATTAGTTTGATCTTTGCACTTTGTCCATTGAACTTGTTAATTAATTAACTTAAATCCGGCTTCTTCTATAGCATCGGTAATGTTTTTATCAGTTACTTTTGTTTCGTCATACTGCACTTTTGCTTTGCCGATTTGAACATCTTCAACAATCATATTCTGAATTTTGCTTAATTCTTTTTTTACTGCCATTACACAATGTCCGCAAGACATTCCTTCTATTTTCAATTCTTTGGTAGTCATTTTAACTCCTTTTGTTTTTGTAATTAACTTCATAATTGGTTGTCTAAAATAAATTTGTATTATATAAATATTTAGTATATAACGACCTCCCCTTAATCCCCTCCTTGGCAAGGAGGGGAGCGGCTTTAGCCGGGGGTGGTAGAATGATGATAATATTTAATAAATATCCTTTATATATGATTCAAAATTACTATCAATGGATTCAAATTGCGTTACACAATTTGAAGAAAATGTTATAAGATTTTTACAGCAGAAGGCACAGGCAGAACTGAAAATCCTGCTATTAAGTTATCTTGTCGAGGGGTTTACGGCTGTTACCGGTCATGTTTTTAAATTGGCTGGCTGTGAGTCCTGTTACTTTTCTAAATTGATTTGATAAATGCTGTACGCTGCTGTAGCCCAGCTTATATGCAATTTCGCTAAGTGTTAGCTCGCCGTACTTAAGAAGTTCTTTGGCGCGTTCAATCTTCTGAAGGATTATGTATTGCTCGATAGTTATATTTTCTACGGAGGAAAAAAGGGTGCTTAAATAATGATAGTCATGCCCGGTTTCTTTAACAAGGTATCCCGAATAATTATCTTCCGGTGTTTTTTTATCGCTTCTTACAAGGTTAAGTATCAGCAGTTTAATCTGTTCTATTATTTTTGCCCTTTTATCCTCGATAAGTTCAAACCCGTTTTCTTCAAGTACATTCCTTATCTTTTCTATAGGCAGGTTTCCCCTATCGCCTTTAACAACAACTTCACCAAGTACAATGCTTTGTATATCAAGATTTAATTTTTCAAATTCTTCTTTAACAACCTTTATACAGCGGTTGCACACCATATTTTTTATTAAAAGCTTTGTTATACTTTCTTCTTTAGATTTATCTGCAGAATTCATAAATGTTAACCAATTACTTTTATAGTGTATTGCGAATTAAAATTCTTATGGAATAATAATAAAATTAATTATTCACTAACCTCAATTCTGTCACCATGGCTCTTCGGCTGTGATACAACAATATATTCTACATCGGTATCAGAGTCATTATACATGCGGTGGGGAATAAGAGGCGGAATTTCTATGCCGTTTGACGGAAGCAAAGTATATTTCTTATCTTGTACTTCCATGGATGCTTTACCGGAAAGTATATAAAAAAACTGCCTGGACTTTTGGTGATAGTGCATTACCTCAGTAGCGCCGGGAGGCATTTTCTCACAGATTACACTAAGCCCGTCATTTTTTACAAAATGCCAGCCGTCGCATTTATCACCCCAGCTATAATGTTCCGTATTGCCGGTATGAATAATTTTAATAAACTCTTCCATAAGATAAACTATCCATTTGTACAAAGATTTATTGAATCAGCTTTTCGCCGGGTTAAATCTTTTGAATTACAACGGCAGTCCCGTAACAAAGAACTTCGCTTACGCCCTGAAGGACATCTGTTGTATCATACCTGATTCCGATAATTGCATTTGCACCCATACCATCTGCATGCTGAAGCATAATTTCAAAAGATTCTTCACGGGTTTTTTCGCATAGCTCCGTGAATAATGAAATATTACCACCGAACAGTGTTTGAAGCGATCCACCGATGGTTCCGAAGATAGATCTTGAACGGACGGTAATGCCTCTTACCATTCCGAGGTTTTTAATAATCTTGTAACCGTCAAGTGTAAATGCTGTTGTAACCATTGTACGATCCATAACTCTCCTTATTTAATTTTTTAAAACATTAGCCAGTACAGGGGTGCGTTTAAATGAAAATTCTTTTATGCAACATAAATAACGGGGAATTAAAAAGCATGTTTAATTTTTGCGGAGATGGATATTTAATTAGAAAGGTCCTGTAGGTGGCAGTATAAATACTAGTAGGTCTTTGATAAATCAAAGACCTACAAATTATTGGTTCCTCTATTCCGTATATCTTTTGAAAGCAACAGTTGTATTATGCCCGCCGAATCCGAACGCATTACTAAATGCAACATCAACATTCCTTTGCTGAGGTTTGTTGAATGTATAATTCAAATCGCATTCTGGATCAGGGTGAGAAAAATTAATTGTAGGAGGCACTGTATTATTTTTAATTGCAAGAATACAAGCTATAGCTTCAACTGCACCGGCTGCGCCGAGTAAATGCCCGGTCATACTTTTAGTGGAGGAAACATTCATCTTATAAGCATGTTCTCCAAAAACTTTTTTAATTGCTTTTGTTTCAGCAATATCGCCGAGTCCTGTTGAAGTACCATGCATATTTATGTAATCTACATCTTCTTTATTTATTCCTGAAGTTTTAACTGCCATCTCAATAGCTAATATAGCGCCGGTTCCTTCGGGATGCGGCGCCGTCATATGGTAAGCGTCAGCGGAAAGGCCTGCGCCAATAATTTCTGCATATATTTTAGCGCCTCTTTGTTTAGCTGTTTCCAATTCTTCCAGAATAAGAGCGCCGCTTCCTTCGCCCATAACAAAGCCGTCCCTGGTAGCATCAAAAGGTCTGCTTGCCGTTTTAGGATCATCGTTCCTTGTTGATAAAGCCTTTGAAGCATTAAATCCGGCAACACCAACTTCAACAATTCCTGCTTCACTTCCTCCGGAAAGCACTCTGTCTGTTAATCCGTTGCTTATAAGTAAATAAGCATCAATCATATTATTGTTGGCAGTTGCACATGCAGTAACAATACAGTGATTAGGGCCTTGAAATCCGTATTGAATTGCAATCATACCGGCAGCAATATTCGGAATCATCATTGGAATGAAAAATGGAGAAACTCTGTCAGGTCCCTGCGTATGGTTTATAACAGCCTGTTTATAGAATGTATTAAACCCGCCGATACCGCTTCCAAATATAACTCCGGTTCTCTGTTTCTCTTCAATAGTCATATTATCAGGATCAAGCCCTGAGTCTTCAATTGCCATTTTAGCCGCGCCCATGGCATACTGACAGAAAGGATCAAGTTTATGAGCATTTTTCTTATCCATATATTTGGTTGGCTCAAAACCTTTCAGTTCGCAGGCAAATTTGGTTAAAACCCGGGATGTATCGAAGTTCTTTATATAATCGCTTCCGCTTTCGCAGTTCATCATGCCATTCCAAAAATCATCTACAGTTAATCCTATAGGAGTTAAAGCTCCCATTCCCGTTACAACTACTCTTCTCTTATTTGCAGACATAATATTCCTTATTTATTTTCGATTTTTAGTTCCGCAGGATGCGGTATATATTATAAAACTTTTACAAACAGCGTTTTGAAAATTACTCGGCAAAAATAAGAAGAATTTTTTAATAATAATAAAATGAAATTGTGCAAAAACCGACTAAAAATGTGAAATTTTATAAAATTAAAGATTTGGCGACTATAGAATGGATATTTAATATTAAGATATAGAATAATTATCTATCCGTAATTAACAGGGAACCGTTAAAACGGTTTACAATTCATACTTCTAACCATTTCAACGGTTTCAAATTTATTCTTACCTTTCTGAATATGTAATATTCCTAGGGTAAGAACAGATTATTTTATTTGAATAACTAATAAATCTTCATGAATTTTCTTCTTGTTTTACCACAGTCAGTTCTTCAGACGGATTATGATTTATCCTTATTTCTATCAAATGCACCTGCTGGTCGTTAACAAGGGTGATGGTTTTATCAATATTCTTTATTCCATCTATTGTTATACTAAAACCGGCAATACCTTCATGTGTTTGAAAAATAATAATGTGGTACAAAGTCTCATGGTAATGGTAGTGTATCTCGTATTTTCCCCAGTCATTAGGTATGCACGGTTCAATATGAAGCTTATCAAGCTCAAGTCTAAATCCTAATAATGATTCGGTAATAAACTGATACATCCATCCGGCTGAGCCTGTGTACCAGGTCCATCCGCCGCGCCCTGTATGCGGAGGAAGCGCATAAACATCAGCAGCAATAACGTATGGCTCTACTTTGTATGTTGCAATACCTTCGGGAGATGTTGTATGGTTTACAGGGTTTATAATTTTCTGTAGTTCCCATGCACGTTTACTGTCACCTAAAGCAGCAAATGCCATAGCTGCCCATACCGCAGCATGTGTATATTGGCCTCCGTTTTCTCTTACTCCGGGTACGTAGCCTTTTATGTAGCCGGGGTTTAAATTCGATTTGTCAAAAGGAGGATCTAATAATTGTATCAATTTATATTTACGACGGACAAGATATTTATCTAACGCATCCATAGCCATTTCAGAATGTACAGCTTCACCGGCCCCTGAAAGTACGGACCAGCTTTGTGCAATGGAATCAATTTTGCACTCCTGGTTACTTGCCGATCCGAGCGGAGTGCCGTCATCGAAGTAAGCTCTGCGGTACCAATTGCCGTCCCAGCCGTTCTGTTCTATGTTTCGCTGTAGCATTTCAGCTTCCATTTGACAGCGTTCAGCAAAAGTTATATCACCTTTTATCCCGGCAAGTTTTGTGAACTCCATAAGAACTTTATATAGGAAGAATCCCAGCCAGACACTTTCTCCGATGCCTTGTTTACCCACCATATTCATCCCATCATTCCAATCACCTGTTCCCATTAGGGGTAGGCCGTGTTTGCCAAATACAAGTCCTTTTGTTATAGCCCGTACGCAATGCTGATATAAACTTGCACTTTCTTTTGATTTGTTTGGCAGATCATAATAAGAATCGTCCTCTTTATTTACTGCACGTCCCTCCAAAAAATTTATTTTCTCATCAAGAATTCCGGTGTCCCCGGTACTTAATACATAGCGGCATGCAATAAAAGGCAGCCAAAGATAATCATCGGAACAATGGGTGCGTACACCGCGTCCTAAAGGTGGGTGCCACCAATGCTGAACATCTCCTTCTAAAAATTGCCGGCTTGCACATAAAAGTAATTGCTCCCGAACGAGATGCGGCTCTGATAGTATGAGTGCCATTGAATCCTGCAATTGGTCTCTAAAGCCAAAAGCTCCGCCGGATTGGTAGTATCCGCTGCGTGCCCAAATACGGGCTGCTAAAACCTGATATAAAAGCCAGCCGTTTGTCAATATATTTAAAGAAGTATCGGGTGTTCTTACTTGTAGTGTTCCAAGCATTTTTTCCCAATAATGCCATACTGCTTCTAATGCATTATATGCTGCAGTCGTTCCCTGGAAACGGCGAAGTACCCTAACAGCTTCATCAACATTCTTAGCGGAACCTAATTTAAAAGTAATCTCCTGTTCCTGTTTATCAGCTAATTCTATGGGAACCTGGATAGCTGCACAAGCGTCAAGTGCTGCCCCTGTTTTACCGGAAAGGTTGGAATGGCTCATAGCAGCAGGATTTTTCAGTGTCCCATTTCTCCCAAGAAATTCAGTGCGGTCGCATGTCAGGTTTCGAATAGTGCTATCTGTTTGAAAGAAAACAACCCTGTCTATAAACTCTGAATTATAAGGGTTTCTTGAGAATAATGCAGCACTGGCTAAATTAACTTCAGTTATTATGTGCATACTTGTTTTTGAGCGCAGGTCGCCTAGTACCAGTTCCACATAACCTGTAACAGAAAGCCTGCGCGGCCTGCCAGACTCATTCCATACTTTTAAAACTGAAAACTTTACAGATGCATCAAGTGCTACATAGATCCATAATTCCGTGCGGATGCCTCCCTCTGTATGCTCAAAAACGCTGTAACCAAACCCATGCCGGCAGACATAAGGCCCAATACCGCGGCAGGGCAATGGTGTGGGTGACCAAAACCGGCCGGTCTCTTCATCCCGAATGTAAAATGCTTCACCGCTTGAATCGGTTACCGGGTCATTATTCCATGGAGTTAATCTAAATTCATGAGCATTCTCACTCCATGTATAAGTCGGACCGCTCTCTGAAACTATAGTTCCGAAGCCCGGGTTTGCCAGTACATTTACCCAGGGCGCCGGCGTCACTTGTTTACGTGACGTT
>JARLHB010000482.1 GCA_031292465.1 Ignavibacteriaceae bacterium | reverse complement strand
ATGCAATAAAATATCTGCTGTCTAAGCGGCAGATAAAAAAATCCTCTCCGTTGATGGAAAATGCAAAGCTCCATGAAACTCCGGCTTTTTCTAGTTAGAGTTGCCTACCAAAGCTTTTTGGTACAGTAAATTTATTTAATAAAATAGTTTGTAAGCGGCTCATTCATATTTTAATTCTTTAAACCCCGATTTTCCAATCGGGGTTTTTTCATTTTAAAATTTACCGGCGATAAGTAAAGTTTTTGCTAAAAAATCAGGAATACTTTGTTTCAGCAAGTTTCGGGTTGTTCAATATTCATATTCTGCCGAAATTTGTAAGTAATAATTGAGGCTAATATGATTTCGAATGTAAATTACAGCAGAATAGAAAAAGCAATTCAATATCTTGTCCAAAATTATAAATCTCAGCCTTCACTTGAAGAGATTGCACAGCATATAAATTTAAGTGAGTACCATTTCCAGCGGATATTTACTGAGTGGGCCGGGATAAGCCCTAAAAAGTTCCTGCAGTTTTTAACAGTAGAAGAATTAAAAAAGGAATTGGAAAAATCTAAAAATTTAGTTGAAGCAGCTTATAACGTTGGATTGTCTGCACAATCAAGAGTATATGATTTATTTGTTAATATAGAATCGGTTACGCCAAATGAGTTTAAGACTAAAGGAGAAGGAATCTCAATAGATTACGGCATGCACAAATCTCCATTTGGAGACTGCATTATTGCTGTAACAGAAAGGGGCATATGCTCAATTAGTTTTATTGATAATAATTCCGATCAGATTCTTTCTAAATTATATAACGATTGGGAAAATGCCGATATAATTAATAATCCCAAACGGACAAAAATATTTGCAGAACAGATATTTGATGCTGCATCTAAAAAAGATTTAAAACTGCTGGTACGAGGGACAAAATTTCAGATAAAAGTTTGGGAAGCTCTGCTTAAAATACCATTTGGGAGCGTTGTAAATTACCGGACAATAGCTGATATAATTAAAGAACCCGGTGCAGTTAGGGCAGTGGGTTCAGCCGTTGGGGTTAATCCAGTTGCATATGTCATTCCATGCCACAGGGTAATACGCAGAGAAGGTGTAATAGGGCAGTATCATTGGGGAACCGCCCGAAAAGCTGCAATAATTGGATGGGAAAAATCACATCTGTTTTTGAATCAATAACTAATGTTACGCAAAATTGTACGGCGAAACGCTGTTTCGCCTTTTTTGATTAGCACAATTACTATTAAAGTTAAAACTATATATCTATTTATAATAGAGTATATTTGTGTGTAAGAGGCGAAACAGCGCCTGCCGTCCTTCCTACCGGCTGGCAGGCAGTCAAGTTTCGCTTCTTGTTTTGTTTAGCGTTGTGCAAAAGATTAGATTGCAAAATGTCGAAACAGCGTTTCGACGTACAATATTTATTTACCAAGAACGGATTACAAAATATTTATGAAATATTACAATGAAATTTTAGAAAACGACCGCACTCTTGATCCTGAAGACTGGTCAAAAATGAGAGAATTGGGCCACAGGATGATTGATGACATGATGGACTATTTACAAAATATTAGGGAACAGCCTGTATGGAGGAATATCCCGGAAAATGTGAAAAGCTTTTACAATAAAGACATTCCGTTAGAGCCGCAAAATATAGAAGATGTTTATAGAGAATTTAAGGAGTTCATTTTACCTTATAATAAAGGGAATGTCCATCCCCGTTTCTGGTCATGGGTTGAAGGGAATGGAACTCCGTTCGGGGTTTTAGCGGATATGCTTGCTTCTGCTATGAATCCTAATGTTACAATAGGCGATCACGCGGCTATGTATATAGACAAGCAGGTGATAGAGTGGTGCAAACAAATGCTTAATTATCCTAAAGCTGCTACCGGTATTCTGGTAAGCGGAGGTTCTATTGCAAATATTACAGCGTTGATAGTTGCAAGGAATAACCTGAAGGATAAAAACATACGCAAAGATGGAATTAGGGCTGTTACATCTCAAATGGTATTATATTGTTCTACTGAAACACATAGCTGTATTCAAAAAGCAGCAGAAGTTATCGGCATAGGTACAAACGGCGTAAGGAAAATTTCCGTTGATGATAATTACAGAATTAATATCGCAGAACTTAAAGAGACGATAGAAACTGATATAGCAAAAGGCTTTCGGCCATTTTGTGTAGTTGGTAATGCCGGAACGGTTAATACCGGCGCTATTGATGACCTGGAAGCAATAAAAGAAATATGTAATCAGTATAATTTATGGTTCCATGTGGATGGTGCATTCGGAGCCCTGGCAAAATTGGCACCTGAATATGCATATTCATTGAAAGCAATAGAACAAGCCGACAGCGTAGCATTTGATATGCATAAATGGATGTATATGCCGTATGAAGTAGGATGTACATTGATTAAAGATCCCGAAGCACACAGGAGTGCCTATGCTCTCATTCCTAATTATTTGTTGCATCATGAAAGAGGGCTGGCTGCAGGGCCGGAAACAAATAATAATTACGGAATGGAACTTTCACGCGGATTTAAAGCTTTGAAAGTATGGATGTCTCTAAAAGAACACGGTTTAAAAAAATATGTTGCTTTGATCCGCCAGAATATAGCCCAGTCATTTTATTTGGGAGAATTAATTAAGGAAAACAAAGAACTGGAATTGTTAACCCCTGTAACAATGAATATAGTTTGCTATCGTTTTGTAAAACCGGGATTAACAGACGAGAAGTTAAATATTCTGAATAAAGAAATACTTATGACGCTGCAGGAAAGAGGAATTGCCTCACCTTCTTATACAATACTGAACGGAAAATATTCTATCCGTGTAGCAAATACGAACCATAGGAGCAGGAAAAAAGATTTTGAGATTTTGGTTGAAGGAACCGTTAAAATCGGGCGTGAACTTTCGGAAAGTAACCAAATTTAATAGCTATTATATTTGACTGCGGTAAATGAAGTTTAAAATACATATTATTATTAGCATTTGATTTAATTTTATACGGGAACTTAAATTTTATAATAATATTAAGGAGCTGTTGGATATGATTTATTCCATAT
>JARLHB010000481.1 GCA_031292465.1 Ignavibacteriaceae bacterium | reverse complement strand
CGATTAAAGAATATATAATTCTCCACCTTAATTCTTCAAGATGTTCAAGAAAAGTCATCTCGGAATCAGAATCATCCTCATCCGCAGAATGAACCTGCACCCGGGAATCATCTTCTTGTTCTGTAAAGTCTTCTGAAGCCACTTTTATTTATTAATAACCTAACTGTGAATATAATGGGAACTTTAAGCACAAAGCTTTAACATCATTATTTATTTCTGCCAGAACTTTTTCATCATCAACATTAGAAATTGCCTTATTAATAAATTTTGCAATTTCAAACATTTCATTTTCTTTCATTCCCCTGGTAGTTACAGCAGGCGTACCAACTCTAACACCACTTGTAACAAACGGACTGCGTTCGTCAAACGGAATTAAATTTTTATTAACCGTCATACCTGCAAGCCCTAAAGCTTTCTCTGCCTGCTTACCTGTTACATTTTTATTAGATAAATCAATAAGCTTCAAATGATTATCCGTACTGCCGGATATAATTTCAAACCCGTATTCATTTAATTTGCCTGATAATGCTTTTGCATTTTTAATAATCTGTACGGCATAATCTTTAAAAGAATCCTCCAGGGCCTCACCAAAAGCAACAGCCTTAGCCATAATTATATGCATTAAAGGCCCGCCCTGAATACCCGGCATTACATTACTATCAAGGACTTCAGACATCATTTTCACCCTGTCGCCTTTAACGGTTTTAATACCGAAAGGATTGTCTTTGTCTTTACCTACAAGAATTACACCGCCTCTTGGGCCTCTTAATGTTTTATGCGTTGTAGAAGTAACAACATCACAATATTCAAGCGGGTTATTTAATAAACCTTTTGCAATCAATCCGGCAGTATGGGCCATATCGCACATTAAATAAGCGCCAACTGAATCTGCTATTTGTCTGAACTTTGCATAATCCCATTCGCGTGAATATGCGCTTGCGCCGGTAATAATTAATTTGGGCCGTTCTTTTTTAGCAAGGTCCTCAATTATATTGTAGTCTAACTGTTTTGTTTCTTTATTTAAAGGATAGCCGACAGCCTGATATAAAGTACCGGAAAAATTAACCGGAGAGCCATGTGTTAAATGCCCGCCATGCGCAAGGCTTAAACCCATAAATTTATCTCCCGGCTTAAGGAAGGTCATCAATACTGCCATGTTAGCCTGCGAACCGCTATGCGGCTGAACATTAACATACTCTGCATTAAATAACTTCTTCAATCTATCTTTTGCCAGGTTCTCTGCCATATCCACGTATTCGCAGCCGCCGTAATATCTTTTCCCCGGATAACCTTCAGCATATTTATTTGTAAGAACCGATCCGGCAGCTTCAAGTACTGCAAGGCTTACAAAATTTTCAGATGCAATCAGTTCAAGATTCTCCTGCTGTCTTTTAGTTTCAAGAGAAAGGACTTCAAAAATTTCTTTATCGTTTTTTAAATTATTATACATTTTATTTATTCACTCAATTGATTATTTTTATTCTTAATTTAGCTCTTCATATCAGAAAATAATATGATTTTATTCATTAGGCCTTACAAACCAAAGTTCGCCAAGGCTAAGTCCTACATTCAGTTTTACAAAACGTTCTTGTATTAAATCAGGCCTTGATGATCCTCTTGAACCATATAGCACAGTCAAATCAAAAGTATTACCCTGACTCATAGGAAAAGAGAAACCGCCTGCAGCCGAATATTGATTTATTCCTGTCCCGTCAACTTTATACTGAGTTTGCTCATAACTAAATCCCGCACGCCAGATAATTTGCTGCCACGATGTTGCACCAATTTCCTGCTTTGGCTTATATTGAAAGCCGACACTTAATTTGCTGGCATTCCTAAGATCACCCGAGTTTACATCATTAAAAGCATAATTTGACCAGTTCTGAGTTGCAAAATCCAGACTGATAGAATATTTCTGATCCAGAGAAAAACTTAACCCGGCCATCAAACGAATAGGAACTTTCATCTTAACATTCCCCTCTTCAATTGTGTCGGTTCTTGTAGTTGTTGTTGACGTAAGTATTGTATCTGTATTTAACTGGCCAAGATACTCTGCTGCAACGCCAATTCTCATGTTTGAAATAAGATCTGAATGAAACAAAGTAGAAATATCAGGGCTTACTAAACCAAAGTTAGAGCCGAGGCCATGCGGATGATAAGTCCGGGTATAATTTGAGTTAGAAGCATCGGAGCTAAGGAATTCCGAAGTTGCAACATACTCAATACTGCCGAAATAATAGTTTAAAGTTGCGCCAAGGCTTAAATCAAAAGGCAGCCTGTAAGATGTACCTACATATGCTTTAGATAGCCCTCCATCTCCTTTATAAATTACCTGGTAAGACCCGTTAACCTGTGTTAAGGCTGTAACATTTTCCGATACATTATAACTTACACTTGAATAAGGGACAATACCCAAAGAAACAGTAGCGCCGTTAGAATCACTTACAGGAAATGCAAGCGTTAACCCTGCAAATTGAGCCTTGCCGTTAAACCCGCTGGTGCCGTTTTGAGAAAGGAACGAACCACTATAAGACATATCCACATTAAAACGTGTTCTGTTTATTTGATTCCATGTTGCAGGATTTACAATATCATAAAAAGCATTATTGGATAAAGAAACGCCCAGGCCGCCTATACCGGCACCATACGCAGAGGTTGAATAATTCACATCGCCAATACCAATCCTGGAATAACCGGACCCGGTTTGGCTTAAAATGTTAATTTGTAAAATAAAAAATACGGCTAAAAAGAGTTTGATTAATTTCATGTTTATTTTCTTTCCGTATAAGTTATTTGTATGCGTGGTCTTAGTGTCCGGTTCGCAGCATTGCTGGCTTTTAATGCAAACAATTCAAGTCCGTCAATCTGTGCATAAGTTTGTATTAATAATCCCTCGTTTACGCTTTTATCAACCCAGTTCTGCACATAAGTAGCAATATTACCCTGGAATGTGTTACCCGAACGGCTTAATGTAATTGTCTGAGTGGAATCATAAGCTCTTGCGGT
>JARLHB010000046.1 GCA_031292465.1 Ignavibacteriaceae bacterium | reverse complement strand
TCCCTAAGAAGATTGAACAACTCAAGGTTCTCTTCATAGTCAAAGTCAGGTTTCTTATCTTCTTCCTTTTTGATTAAGCCTCTGGAGTCTAAAAACTCTGTCCCCGTATTTGTAATAAACAAACTATTGTTATCATGATTTCTTGCAGCATAACCGCCGGTTAATAAATCGTGCAGAACAATTTTTATGTCGTCCTTCTCATAATTCGCGCAGCATCCGTAAGTGTCATATAACTTATATTTTGCAGTTCTGCTTGATCCTCTGACTAAATTTATAAGAGAAAGTTCACTTAATGGAACTTTGCCTTCATATAAAGTACGGAGTATAATTTCTTCAACATATTCAATTGCAGAGCCGGGTATTTCTTCTTCTATTTTGCATCTGTCGCATTTGCCGCATTTGTAATTGCTTACATCCTCGCCAAAATAGCTTAATATAAATTTAAATCTGCAGTCATTGGAAAATACAAAGTCCACCATCGATTCAACTTTTTTCTGCTGATAAAGATAACTCTCATTAATTTTATTATAATCTAATCGCAGCCTTTTTGAATTTACCCGGGGTGAAGTTAAAACAACACTCTCTTTGGCAAATGGTTTTGTATATTTTATAATTCCTATATTATCAAGGGTAATAAGGGTTTCCTCGGTATCTGATTCGCTGAACCCAAGCTTTTCGGCAAGCTTGCGGGCTGAAATTTGTACCTGTCCCGTAAAGATATTGCTGCCGTATTCACGCAGCATAAATAAAATAGATTCTTTAATCAGGTTGTTAGAATTGCGCTTTATAAATTCTTTAAGCCTGTTTTTATCAAAAATTATCTGGATAGACGACCTGTTTTCATATTCCGAAGGCTGCCGCAGGTATCCCGCATTCTCCAAAGATTTCAATGTCGAATATAATAGTCCCTTATTTATTTGGCGTTTTGCATAGGCAGAAATAAAATCATAATTCAGCAGTATTTCTTTTGTGGTTGTATTGCCTTCTGCAACCTGGCCGTAATCGCAGATTGCATCATATACCTTTTGGATTAATTCTTTATCCGGGTGTGAATTTGTAATAAAAAAGTTCTGAATGTTAATATCATAATCATCATGCAGAAGATAAATGAATGATGCTTTCCCGTCTCTTCCGGCGCGCCCGATTTCCTGGTAGTAGTTCTCTATGGAGCCAGGGGTATTATAGTGTATAACAAGCCTTATATCCTTTTTATCAATTCCCATTCCGAAGGCGTTTGTTGCGGCAATAACATCATACTTTCCGCTTAAAAAATCTTCCTGAACTTTCTTTCTTATTTCCGGCGCCAGGCCTGCATGATAATATGTGCAGTTTATTCTGTGAAGATTTAAGAATTGCGCAACCTCTTCGGTACGTTTTCTTGAAGCTGTATAAATAATAGCAGGAGTTTTATGCTGGGAAATTAACTCCAGGCATTTCTCTCTTTTCCTTTTTGTAATTACTACATTTAATTCAAGGTTGTCCCGTTCAAAACCTCTTACAAATATTTTAGGGTCAACAAAGCCAAGCTGCGCTGCAATATCTTTTACAACCTCCGGGGTTGCAGTAGCGGTAAATCCTGAAACTTTTTTTATAGAGACATAATCAATAAATTCTTTTATTTTCCTGTAGCTTGGCCTAAAGCTATGCCCCCATTCGCTTATACAATGTGCCTCATCGACAAATAAAAATTCCGGGTGAAGGTCCCTTATCCTGTCTGCAAACTGAATATTCTCAAGGCGTTCTGGCGCTACATAAAGAAGTTTTATATTGCCGAATGAAATTTTTCTAAGTACATCCTCAGCTTCGTAAAAGCTCATGCTACTGTTTATGAAAGCTGCTATTTCTTCATTCTTATTTAATGAATCCACCTGGTCCTTCATCAATGCAATAAGCGGTGAAATGACTATCGAAAAATTATCCGATACAAGCGCGGGAATCTGGTAACATATTGATTTACCAGCGCCGGTAGGTAAAACAGCAAGAACGTTTTCGCCTTTTAATATTGTTTCTATTATTTCCTCCTGGCTTTGCCGGAAGGAGTCGTAACCGAAATATTTCTTTAGTGCTTCTTTGGGGGACATTAAATCATTTGCTAAGTATTATAAATTATATTTAAAAGATACAAAAAAAATACTTGAACCACGATTTACCGGATTAAAGAATAAAACGCAAAAATAATTATAGTCCTGCTGATTATTTAATCCTGAAAATTAAAGTTTCGATAGTTGTACTTATCTCATCAGAATTAGGTTTAGTGGTTTAATAAGCGTACCTTGTATTGCTTATCTTTATAATAGTGCAAACTATACCCCGCTAATGTAAGCATCTCTTTATAAATTATTTGAGGTATGTTTTTATGTTTAAGATATTAATGATAGAAGACCAACCATCGTATTATGCTGATATAAGTACTACAATGAAAGGATTCTGCCAGTTGCATATAACAAGTTCTGCGGCAATAGGCCTGAATCTTGCAACTGCAAACAATTATGACCTGATAATGATAGACGTTAATATGCACACAGATACTTCCGGCTTAGATACCGTGCAATCAATAACAAGAGGGGATAATAACGGTACAATACCGATAGTCGCATTCTCAGTCGGCAAGATAGCAGCAGATAAAGATTATTTATTCTCCCATGGTTTTACACATATAATATCAGAACCGCTTAACGTAAGAAATTTTGCACAGCAAATTAAATTTATCCTCTCGTCACAACTGAACGCTAATTATTTTACACAATTCCTGTCTGATAAAAAAGAACTTGTACCCAAGGTACTGTATTAACTTAGCTTACGCAGATTTTTCTGTATTTCAATTATAAATAAACACACCCCTTAATCCTCTCTCGAGATGGGATTAAAAAGAGTTTGTTTATTTTATTAATAAGCCGCCCGCAATCCGGCGGGCAGATGCTGCTTATGAGCAAATAGTCAGGCGATTTTAATACTAAATACACAATGTGTTATACAAAACCTGGGGCTTTGAATGCCAAATTTGCGTTCTTTTCAATCATCCCTTATTATTCAAGCTCCTTTTTACGTCCGAATTCAATTAATTATCCTACAAATTCTGATAATCCTTGTCAGCCTTTCGTTTATTTATTATCCCGTTAATCCTTAAATCATACAATCCTAATCCGTCCTTACATCAATTTTAGTTATATTTGTTGCATAAAAACAGAGGATTTGTATAAATATGAGCTTAGTTGCAATAGAAACGACTGAATTGACAAAGGTGTATTCCTCATCTTTCGGTAAAAGGAAAGTAGAAGCACTTTCCGGTTTGAATTTAAGGATTTCCGGTGGTTCGATATTCGGGTTCCTTGGCCCGAACGGCGCAGGTAAAACGACACTTGTTAAGCTGCTTTTAGGAATAATATTTCCAACTTCAGGCAGCGCTAAAATTTTAGGCGGAGAAATAAACGATTACAAAGTAAAATCTAAAATTGGTTATCTTCCAGAAAATCATAAATACCCGGCATATTTAACCGGCGGGGAAGTGCTTGATTTCTTCGGTAAGTTAAGCGGATTAAATGGATTGGAATTAAATAAAAAAATTGATGAGATGCTTGAACTGGTACAGATGACTAAGTGGAAAAAAACCAAGGTTAAAAATTATTCCAAAGGTATGATGCAGAGGCTTGGATTAGCACAGGCTATGATAAACGATCCCGACCTGATTTTTCTTGATGAACCCACAGATGGCGTTGACCCTTTAGGAAGAAAAGATATAAGGGATATTTTAATTGAACTTAAAAACAGGAATAAAACAATTTTCCTTAATAGTCACCTCCTTTCTGAAGTTGAAATGATTACCGACAGAGTGGGCATACTTAATAAGGGAAAACTGCTGCGCGAAGGCACCGTAAAAGAATTAACCGAGAAAAAAGAAGAATATAAAATAAGCGTGGAAGGCACTATAGAAAACCTTCCCGATGATATAAAGCATGGAGCTAAATTTGAAAATATCGGCGGCGGGTATTATTCATTTAAGGTTGAAGATACA
Organism: Ignavibacteriaceae bacterium; assembly: GCA_031292465.1. Lineage (GTDB taxonomy): Bacteria > Bacteroidota > Ignavibacteria > Ignavibacteriales > Ignavibacteriaceae > FEN-1297. Next base: position 19,660 of record JARLHB010000046.1, on the reverse strand, counting down.
CAGGGCCTTAACCGGATTCTTGACCAGCTTAGAAATAACGGTATAATTATTAAAGAAATGGTACAGCAAAAAAATTCGCTTGAGGATATGTTTATATCGTTAATTAAAGAGGCTGAAAGCAATGCAAATGCTTTTACAAAGGAGAGTGTAAAATGAGGAATTTATGGATTATGACATGGTATACTTTGCGGGAGGCTATGGCGAGGAAAGTTTTTATCTTTTTCCTCATAATATCTTTACTTGTACTGGTAATTACCGGGTTGCTTTTCGGCCTTGCAAGTAATGTTACACTTGGAGCGGGCGGCGGTATGTCTTTGGAAAACCCCATTACTCATATTGAAATGATGATAGTTGCCCCGTTAGCCGGATTATGTCTTTTACTTGCCATCTTTTCAAGTTCGAGCTTTGTGCCGGTTATGCTTGAAAAGGGTAATATAGACCTTCTTCTTTCAAAACCCGTTTCACGCGATCAGCTTTTGTGGGGAAAATTTCTGGGCGGTATTCTTGTTGTTTTTTTGAATATAGCTTTCCTGATTCTCGGCATATGGCTTATCATTTCTTTTAAGTTTAATTATTGGGACTTTCATTTTCTCTATATAATTCTTACGGTAACATTTACTTTTACTGTATTATATTCATTGATTGTACTAATGGGCGTAATAACAAAAGGTTCAACACTGGGTATGATGCTGGCATATTTCATCTTTATTATTCTAAGCCCGCTTTTTTATGTGGCAAAGTATCAAATGGGCGCTTTTCTTGAAAATAAAATGGTAAAACAGGTTGTAGAGGTATTTTATTACATTATTCCCAAAACTTCTGAATTGATGGGTAAGGTAACAGAGTATCTTGTTACCGGTAAAGGTATTGATGACTATCAGCCGGTTCTAACATCGCTTGCTTTCCTTATTTTAACTATGGGAATAGCTATCTCAATTTTTAGAAAGAAGGACTTTTAGGAACTGAAATAATAGAAATAGTTATTTTATGCATCGTAAATAACCGCTTTAAGTGACTATAGTAATAGTATTAAGAGTTTGATAATATAAATGAAATTTGATATTTATGGCATAATAATTGAAAATTTCATAATATCGGGCCGCAAGCCATATTATATACTTAACAATTAGCAATTAAAATTTTATAAAGGATTAAAAAGGGACAAATTAAAATGCAGGAAAAGAAACTAAAGCTGGAAGATTTGTTGGGAAAAGCAAAGATATCCGGTAGTGCTCATGAAACTATCAATAGTGTGGCTATAATAGGCGCAGGAGTTATGGGCCAGGGAATTGCTCATACAATTGCGGCTGCCGGTTTAGGTGTTATGATTATTGAAAAGGATGCTGAACATCTTGAAAAGGCGAAACAGAGTTTAAGCGAATCAATGGACCATGAAATTAAAAGATGGGCCATGACTAAGTCTGAGAAAAAAGTAATCTTAAGCCGTATAAGCTGGAAATATACTCTTGAAAAAATTAATGAGTATGATTTAATAATTGAAGCTGTTGATGAAGATTTTCAATTGAAGCAATTAATCTTTTCCGAATTAGATTCACTGGCAAAGAAAGAAGCGATCTTTGTATCAAACACTTCTACATTAAGCCTGACTAAAATAGCCGAAACAACCAGCCGCCCCGATAAAATAATCGGTATGCACTTTTTACATCCCGTACCCAAAATACCAATGGTTGAATTGATTAAATGCCTTAATACTTCAAATGAAACACTTGAACTTGTAAAAGCATTTGCGGCAAAAATAGGCAAAACTCCGGTTGAGGTTTATGAATATCCCGGATTTGTTACAACCCGTGCAATTGTTCCACTGCTTAACGAAGCAATGTATATACTGCTTGAAGGAGTGGCCGACACAAAAGATATTGATACTGCTATGAAGCTTGGTTACAACTTTCAGTACGGCCCGCTCGAAATGGCTGATATGATGGGTTTGGATGAAGTATTGGCGTGGATGGATTCTCTTTGGAAAACATTGGGCGAACCGCGTTACAGGGCCTGCCCGATACTTAGAAAGCTTGTCCGTGAAAGAAAGCTTGGCAAGAAAACCGGCGAAGGCTTTTATAAATACGATGAGGACGGCGAGATTATATAACTCTCGTTACGCAAAATCAATTTATTATAGAATAAATTGGTAGTTTAAGTGGCGAAACAGCGTTTCGCCGTACAATGAAGAAGATTGATAAATCTTTTATTCACAAGTTTTGATTATTGAAAGAAAAAATTATGAAAGTATTAGTATTAAATTGCGGAAGCTCATCAATAAAATATCAGTTTTTTGATACGGAAAAAGAGTTAGTACTGGCCAAAGGACTTGTTGAACGTATTGGTATGAGCGATGCCATTTTAACGCATACCCGATTTGACGGCGATGAAATTAAAATTGTTGGCGAGATTCTCGACCATGCAATAGGCGTACAATATGTCCTGGGCGTTCTGTTAAGTAGAAACCACGGAGTTATTGAAGATAAAAGTGAAATTGAAGCAGTCGGTCACAGAGTACTGCACGGCGGTGAATATTTTAAGGAATCGATTTTAATAACTGATAATGTTATCAAAACTCTTCAGGATATTATAGAACTCGGCCCGCTTCATTTACCAGTGAATATAAAGGGTATGGAAGCGGTAAAAAGGATATTGCCGGATGTTCCGCAGGTAGCTGTTTTTGATACGGCCTTCCACATGACGATGCCCCCGAAAGCTTATTTATACGGTATCCCTTTTGAACTGTACAAAAAGTATCATTTAAGAAAATACGGATTTCACGGAACATCGCATTATTTTGTATCCAGGGAAGCTGCAAAGATCCTTGGAAAAGATGTAAAAGAAATAAGAATGGTTACTGCACATCTGGGAAGCGGCTGCAGTATGGCTGCCGTACAAAACGGCGCCACTATTGATACCACGATGGGATTTACTCCTTTGGAGGGCCTGCTTATGGGAACAAGGTCAGGCGATCTGGATTGCTCGGTTCTGCTATATATTATGGGTAAAGAAGGCATTTCGCTTAATGAAGCAAATAACCTGCTTAACAGGCACAGCGGTTTGCTGGGGGTAAGCGGTGAAAGCAGCGATATGCGCGAAGTTCTTGCCGCTGCCAAAGAGGGCCATAAAAGATCTCAGTATGCTTTTGACATATTTGTATACAGGGTAAAAAAATATATCGGATCGTATACAGTAGCAATGGGCGGGCTGGATGCGCTTGTATTCACCGGCGGAATCGGAGAAAATTCGCCTGAAGTACGTGCAGAAGTTTGTAAGGGATTGGAGTTCATGGGAATTGAAATTGATGAGCAAAGAAATAAAAACAGGGAAACCATTCTTTCTACTGATTCGTCACGCATTCCTGTTTTGCGTATTCCTACAAATGAAGAACTTGTTATTGCAAGGGATACTAACAGAATAGTTGAAGAGATGAAGACTAAAAAAGCTTAGAAACAATGTTAACGGCAGGCCGCTCTATTAAAGGGGACTGTCACTTCAATAAATTATTTTAATCTGACCCGGTTATTTGAATAAGAAAATTTTATGAACATTAATATATTCCTGCTCTCTTTTATTCCGTTGTTTGTTGCAATAGATATTATTGGAACTGTCCCGATCTTTTTGGGCTATACACACGGTATATCGGGTTTTCAAAGGAAAAAATTAATCTTCGAAGCCATATTAGCAGCTTTTATAGTTGCAAACCTGTTTGTTCTAAGCGGTAAATTAATACTCGATTTTATGGGTATAACTATTGATGACTTCAGGATTGCGGGAGGGCTTATACTATTGGTTCTTTCAATAAGTGATATCCTCAGCTCTTCCGATAATTCCAAAAAGCCTTCGGTTGATATTGGAGTTGTTCCGCTCGGCATCCCGCTTATAATGGGGCCTGCTGCTTTGACGACTATAATCATACTTGTAAGGAATTACGGCTATGTGCCCACAATGGTGTCGATGATACTTAATTTATTCATTGCATGGGTTGTACTTGTTAATGCGCGGTGGTTGTTAAAGATAATGGGTGACGGAGGCTCAAAAGCATTTGCTAAAATTGCTTCTCTTTTTCTTGCCGCCATCGCAGTTATGATGATCCGCGTTGGAGTTCTTAATATCTTTCATATCAAGTAATAATATTAACACTAATTCAAAAGAACGATATAAAACCTTCATATTTTTGTTAAAAGCTGTTATAACATTTTAAAAAATTTTATCTTTGACATTTCCCTCACATGCATTTAAATATTTGCTTTTTAATTTAAGATCAATTATTATTTTAAATAAGCCTATTAAACTTTTTTAAAAATCAGACTGAAAAGGAATTGGCATGGATCTGGGAATTAAAGGAAAGAATGTATTAATAACTGCTTCCAGCAAAGGTATAGGAAGGGCATCGGCGGAGGGTTTTGCTGCTGAAGGATGTAATGTTGCAATATGTTCGAGAAATAAGGATGAACTTCTGAATACATCGGAAGAAATAAAAAAGAAATACGGCATAGAGCCGGTATGGTGTATATGCGATCTGAACAGCAGCAAAGATATAGAGAATACAATTGAAACGGTTACAAAACAGTTTGGCTCTATAGATATATTGGTGAACAACTGCGGAGGGCCGGAATCGGGTAATTTTCAACAACTTAGTGAAAAAAACTGGCAGGAAGCTTTTGAGCAGGTACTTTTAAGCGCTGTCAGGTTTTGCAATCTGGTGGCGCCGGGAATGATTTTAAATGAATGGGGGAGGATAATAAATATTACCTCTGTGTCTGTTAAGCAGCCCATTGATAATTTAATGCTTTCTAATTCGTTAAGAACCGGATTAATTGGTTTTGCAAAAACACTTAGCAACGAAGTTGCAAAGTTTAATATTACAGTTAATAATGTTGCTCCCGGTTATACATTAACAAACAGAATATATGATTTAGCTGTAAACAGAGCAAAGCTGTCGGATAAGTCGCACGAAGAAGTTTTGGTTGATATGGCAAAGGAGATTCCTATTAACAGGCTTGCCAGCCCCGATGAAATAGCTTCGGTTGTAGTTTTCCTTGGCTCCCGGCAGGCAAGTTATGTTACAGGCAATACTATCCAGGTAGATGGCGGATTAGTTAAGGGTATGTACTAATAACGAAATGTATTCTGAACTTTTACGATTCAATTATTGCGAGTTAAAAGCTGTAGTAATAGATATAGTTGTTTTGTAACAGAAGCAAGAAAAATAAAAAAGAGTATAAAAACACTTCAGTAATTATTAGTTAAAATATTTCCTCATAAATAGAGGACGGAGTAAAATGATAAAACAAATCGAAATAGTTCTATCCCCTGATAAAACAAATGATAAGGCGGAATTAAATTCTACTGCCGCAAAGATATTAAGCAAATCACCGGAAGAAATTACGGCAGTAGTAGTAAAAAAGAGGTCTATAGACGCAAGGAGCAGCCCTGTTTACAGGTTCATGTGCGATGTTTACATAAATGAGTTACCTCCCGAATCCGGGAATAAAATAACTTACCGGCAGGTTAAAGACGACAAAAAAGTTTTAATAATAGGCTTTGGCCCGGCGGGAATGTTTGCTGCATTAAGGTTAATAGAACAGGGAATTAAACCGGTTGTGCTTGAAAGAGGCAAGGATGTTCAGGCAAGGCGGAAGGATTTAAGAGCAATTCAGCAGGAAAATACGGTTAATCCGAATTCCAATTATTGTTTCGGCGAAGGCGGAGCCGGAACATACAGCGACGGTAAATTATATACACGTTCCACGAAGCGGGGAGATGTTTCCAAAATATTAAATATTTTTATTCAGCATGGTGCTGATCCTGATATTGCTGTGGATGCGCATCCGCATATCGGCTCGAACAGATTACCCGGCATAGTCAAAGCAATAAGGGAGACAGTCCTGAATTGCGGAGGAGAGATCCATTTTGATTCACGCGTTACAGACTTCATATTTAAGGATGGCAAGGCTGCCGGGCTTATTGTAAACGGTGAGACGGAGTATTCAGGCGATTCAATAATTATTGCTACCGGGCATTCCGCAAGGGACATATACTATTTGCTAAATCAGAAAAATGTGAAGCTTGAGTGCAAACCATTTGCTATGGGAGTAAGAATTGAACATCCGCAGCAGTTAATAAATGAGATTCAGTATCACTCAAAAGATAAAATAGACAGCCTGCCCGCTGCAACATATAGTGTATCCTGTAATTTTTCGGGCAGGGGAATATATTCTTTTTGTATGTGTCCTGGGGGAATAATCGTTCCAGCCGCAACCTCACCGGGTGAGATTGTAGTAAACGGCATGTCGCTTTCCAAAAGGGATACACCTTATGCAAACTCAGGTTTTGTTGTAACTGTGGGTGAAGAAGACTGGAAAAAGTACGAAACTTCATATCCGTTCGGCGGATTAATGTTCCAAAAGGAATTGGAGCAAAAAGCGTTTGAACTTGCAGGTAATACCCAAAGCGCTCCCGCACAGCGTGCAACAGATTTTGTCAATAAAAAAACATCTTCAACATTAGCCAGGTCGTCTTACATACCGGGACTCACTTCCGCACCGCTGCATGAGGCATTACCAAAATTTATTACTGACGGCATAAAGCAGGCTCTGTTATACTTTAATAAAAGGATGAAGGGATTTTATTCTGAAGAAGCACAGTTGATTGCTGTAGAAAGCCGTACGAGCTCTCCTGTCCGCATTCCGAGAATAAAAGAAACATATATGCATCCGGACATAGAAGGGCTTTTCCCATGCGGCGAAGGAGCCGGTTATGCAGGCGGAATTGTATCCGCCGCAATAGACGGAGAAAACTGTGCTGATGCCGCAGTAAAATTTATTCTTAAATAAATTTTGTTATGCGTAACCAGTTTACAAATTAACAACAAATATTTAAAGGGGTACTGTGTCACTCCTCCGGAGTTATAAATTTAGTTGTTTTATTATGGCTACTAATATATCACCGCGATGCGGTGAAAACATGTTAGAAATAATTCTATTGTTTTTCAACCGTAATTAAAATAATCACCTTCCAATGCTGCATATTTAAAGTCTAACTTTTAGGAAAGTTACGGCAGGACGAAATATAAGTAGCAAACATTTTTCCCAAAACAATAAGAACCCCGGAGAAATAATACAAATTGTAGATAGTACCGAATTGAAATATGAACAATTATATGTCCTTTGTGAGAGACATCATTTATTAAATGTCTAATTAATCAAATCTTTAATAGTTACTTTTTATGTTTGTATTAATATTAAGGAATTTAATGATGGCTGTTGAAGAAAAAAATAATCCCCCGGTATGGTTTATAATTGCAGGGATATTATTCATTTCGATAGTTGCGTATTTTGTAATTATGGCACCTACAAAACCGTATACTCCGGATAATCAATATTACCTGAAAGATGCACAAAGCAGTGTTACATATAACGGTAATTTTATCCCTGCCCAATTTTCCTAAAATTGAAAATATATAAAAGACAACAGAATAAGATTATTTATCTTTTCTGCTCTTTTTGCTTTTGGGTGCTGCTTTTTTCTTTACAGTTTTTATCTTTGCCTTTGCAGCAGATGCTGATTTCTTTACCGGCTTTTTGGCCGTAGTTTTAGATGCCGGCTTCTTTTTTTCTGCCTTAACTGCCAGTTTCTTTTTTACTGTTTTAACAATAGTCTTCCTTTTTGCAGACTTCTTTTCTACAATCGTAGGTTGAATGCTTAAAAGATTTTTCAATTTAAGAATTTTATAGCTTGCGTTATCTGACGCGTCTTTTATTTTACCAATAAATAAATATGAATCCTTAATATAGCTGTTGAGCTTTTGAATGCTTCTTGTGCCGGCAGCTTTGCTCTTTCTAAGCCTGTTTACTTCTTTTATGTATGAAAGGCTGAAAATCCAGTTTAATAGGCTCTCAAATCTTTCTTTATTGTAATAAATCTCTCCCTCAAATTCATTTAGTAAAACATAATTGCATACTTCCTGTCCGCTGATTAATTCCGATATAAAGTTTTGTTCGGGGAAATTCTTTTCCATCAAACGTTTATTAATCAGGTAATCCTTAGCCAGCAATGTTTTTATAAGCGATATGTTTTGGAAAATATCATCAATCTTTTTATCGGCAGTTTTAATTATTTCAAACAGGGCTTTTTCCAGAAGCAGATCATCAAAAAATTTAATATGTATTATTTCATCATTCCCGCTGTTAAAAATATTTTTCAGTATAAGGTAAATGAATAATACATGGGTATAACCGTTTTGCCCAAATGAGTTTATAAAATTAAAGAAAGAATTTTCATCCAATAACTCATGCGGGCCGGATTTATTAATATTGAATTTTTTAAAATTTTCATGGAAAAACTTTACGTCGGAAATATTGTTGAAGAGGTTATTGATTATCTCCTCATTTTTCAATTCCAAATGATAAACTATTCTGACTTCATTGATAAAATCATTTAAACGGTCCATACTTGCCTGGACAAGTGTATTTTCCGAAACATTTATATCGGGTAAACCGGTTTCATTATTGAAGCAGTAATTCTTCAATTCATCAATAATACCGTAATTAAACAGGCTGTAAAATTTATCGTGTATAGGATTGAGTTTAAGTTCTTTTAAAGCATATTCAATTGAAGGAACGCCGGTTCCGTTAAGCAAAGCCGCAAGTCTTGCATATCCGCCGTTTTCATCATTTAATTCTTTAAAGTCCATCAGAACCCTGTATTCATAACCGTTCAATAAAAAGCTTAAGCCGTCGGAAAATACTTTCTCACCCGATACGAGGTATTCTAATTTTGTCCGGTGGTCTTTGAATGAATAAAATTTAGTAAGGCTGTTTTCAAATTCCAGCGCTTCACCCACTTTTTTCACTTTTATATTTTTTGATTCTTCAGCAGTAACCTTACCGACTGAATAATTTATAGAACCCTTACTTTGTGAATAAGCGTTATTGTAAATAACAAGCGCCTTTTCACTTCCAGATTTATTGCTAAATGCAATTACATCTTCATTTGTATTGCCAGCTTCATCTGCAAACGTGTAGAACTCAAAGTTTACTACCTGGCTGAACAGGTGCCTTCTGCGCATTAACGGGAAAATTTCTTCTTCATGCCTGCGGATAAGATAATTATCGGGGAATTCATTATAATAAGAGCGCTTGTATTCCATTCCGTATTTTTCAGAAAAGCCTTCAATTTGCCCGTGAGCAAACATTGGCAGCCCGGGTAATGTAACCAATAGAATGGATACGCCGAAATACTTATCGCCTTTACCGAATTGATTTATCGCAGTTTCTTCGTCGGGATTGCTCATAAAGTTGACGTATCTTTTCAAAATTTCCGGGTTAAACTCAAGAGTGTTTTTAATAAGCTCCCTGTACTTATTATTTTCTTCCTTCATCAGCATATGCATAAAGGCGCTGTTATAAACCCGGTGCATGCCTAATGTTCTTACAAAGTATCCTTCCATAAGCCAGAATGCTTCTGCGAGTAAAAGAGTATCAGGCATTTCGGCGTTAATTGTATCTACAACCTCGCGCCAGAATTCAACCGGCATCTCGGCATCAAAAGCTGAAAGCGTCATTGCATAATCAGAACGGGAAGGTATTGCGCCGCCGGTGCCGGGCTGCGGGAACCATAATCTCTGGTAATGCTTTTTTGTTAATGTCATCGCGGCATCAAACCTAATGATAGGGGTCTTTTTTGCAACATGCTTAATAGTCTGAATAAGCGCCTGCCGTACTTCCGGCTTTAGAAGGTTAAGCTGTGAAGTATCGTTCCAGGGCATACTTGTACCGTCGTTACCGTGATAGAAATATTTTACTGAACCGGTGTAAGCATCTTTTCTCTGGAAAACCACCGCTGCATCTTCTCTTGTATAGTATTTATCTTCTATACGGACTTCAACCCTTGCATCATCGGAGAGATTCGGGCCGTTAAAGGAATATCCCGGAAAGGGAGGGTAGTCGGACTGAATAAAAAACTCGGGCTTTTCAATTACCCATTTGGAATAAATCCCGGTATGGTTCGGAACCATATCGCTTGCCAGCCTTATACCTCGATGCCACGCCCTGTCCTTGAGGTTTTGAAAAGCTTCCTCGCCGCCAAGTTCTTCGGCAATAACATAATCATAAAGAGAATAGGCAGAAGAAATTGCTTCCGGATTGCCGGTAATCTGTTTTATCTTTTTTGATGCGGTACTTCTTTCCCAAATTCCTATAAGCCAGAGTGCTGAGAAATTCCAATGTGCAAGCATATCCAGTTCTTCATCGGGAATCTGGTCAAGCCGGGTAATCTGCCTGCCGTATTTTTTTGAAAGCTGGTCAAGCCAGACAAAAATATTTTTGGCAATCATTACTACTTTCGGCATCCAGTCAATATCTTCCGTAAACTTTTCAATTTCAGAATGATAGAATCGATTCTCTTCTTCAGTTAATTTTTTACCTGCTGCAAGTTTAGCTTTTATGTACTTTAAATATTCTGCGTTTGGTTTATACTGCGGTACAGGCGGCGTTGGCTTACTTCCTCCTCCAAAATGAAGAAAATATTTTTGTTCCTCAATAATTAAATCCTTACTGCTTAACAAACGCTGGTTAAATGCGTCGGATATATATACACCCCATTTTAACCTTATGTATTCAAGCTGGCTTTCAATATTATGCGGATTGTTAAGTATCGGTTTTTTAAGAAAAGTAATTAAAGGAATATTCTCTGTCCCAAATGGTTTCTCTTTTGAGAAAAAGTTTTCCATGTGCTCAAGCAAGGCTGCATATTTGGTCTTAGAGGATAGGTCTTTATCAGTGTAAAGTTCATCCAGTTTTACTGCGGCCTGATTCAGGTTTTCAAGATAAAGAAGCAAAATCTCTTCAAGAATTATTTCTTTATTTGGTTTGTTCCCGGTATTACCGTATAGGTATTCTTCAGGTTTAATTATGCCGTTGTAAACATCAAGAGGAGGAAACTCATTTATATATTCAACAAAAATTTTATTAAATTCAATTTCACCAAGTGCCGAATTGAGATAGTTGGTTCCTCTTGAAAGGACTCCGGGGTTCTCTTTATCCTCATAATATCTGATTAAAAAATGAAATATTTCATGTATAAGTCCGAATGCATTTATTTCACCTGCAGAGACCTGTTTGTCCGGCTTACCCTCAATTCTTCTGTAAACATTAATTTTGTTTGAAAGTATTCTTGCCTGGTGAAAGTTTGCAATTATTAAATCGCCTGTAATTGTAAAAAGAGATTTATCGAATTGATATTTGTCTCTGGCGAATTTTCTGACATGAAAATCGTATTTAATCATAGTATTTAGTTAAGGTTTGAAGTGTGAATATGAATAGTGAAAATCTGCCATTTTATTATCCTGAATATAACAAACAAGCTTCATTTTAATAAATTACTGAAGTTTCGAAAAACAATATTTTTGTACAGCGAATCGCCGATTCGCTTCTTTTATTGTAATAAAAATACGTACTAATTTGCGAAACAGCGTTTCGCAGTACAATTTTACGTAACTTCAGTAAATTATATACTTTTAGATGGAAATATAATAAATCTTTAATGAATCTTATAAACTGCAGCAAAGATGGAAATTTGACAGCTGTTTTTGGCTAATCAGATATTAGATCTGGGCCAAATACTTTGGAAAAACTTCTCTCCAGAAGTCCCAGTCGTGCCCTGTATTCGGGCGGACATCAAGCCAGTGGTTAACGCTTTTCGAGCGGAGAGTACCTGATATATATTTAGTTTGTTCCGCGTATTGGTCTGTTTCCCCGGTGCCGAGAATAATTTTCATTGTTTTAAATTGATCCAGGTACCAGTTGTCAGTCAGATTTGGAAGGTAATCCGGCGGATTATTAAAATAACAGTTATCATCGTAATAATTATCAATAAACGGCTTAATGTTAAATGTTCCGCCGATGCAGATTAATTTTCCAACCATATCGGGATGCCTAAAAGAAAAGTTTAGCGCATGATATGCGCCGAAATTACATCCTGCCATTCCAATACGCTCCATTGAAGTTTCATGCTTTACAAAGCCTATAACATCAGCTATAATTGCCTTTTCATAAGCAAGGTGAGCCTTGACTCTTTCAGCCGGTTCAATGGAGTCGTTATTCCAGCTTAAGTAATCCATTCCTTCAGGGCAGTAAATTTTTATCTTGCCGGAGTTAATTAAATTCGCTGCAGAATTAATAAGTCCTGATTCTTTAGCCTGCCAGAATCTTGCATTAAAGGTAGGGAATAACACTACAGGATAACCGTAATGCCCGAATACGAGCATTTCAAATTCCCTGTCTAAATCATTAGAGTGCCACTTATAATATTCTTCCCGCATAATGATGGACTTCCGTTTCTTGTAATACTGTAAATTTAAACGGTGCAAATATAAAAAATTTTCTTATTAGTAATGCTGATAACCGTATTTATAATCAGCAGCTACAGAATATTTTAATCCTGCTGTAAAAAATAATTTCCGGCGGATTAAAAAAAATAATTATTACTGGCCTGGTGTAAACATGACAGATTCACCATACGGTTTTGTTATATAAATTTTCCCATCCTGGTAAATGGAGAAGTTCCTTTTATTTAATTGAATATCATACGACTTTCCCCTGAAGTTAAAGTTGCTCAGCCTTGTTTCACCCAATCCTTCATGGGTGTTAGGACTGATTGACAATACTTCACCATTGATGGAGATTCCAAAAGTCCCGAAAATAATTGCTTCCATTCCGGCGCCTGCTGAAATTTCCAAAGGCATAGATGACCTGTCCTGTTCAGGGTTATCAGTCCTTGGGTTCTGCGGCAGGTAAGGGAAATAGTCTATATAGCGCATATTCCTTTTCAGTACATCCCAGCCAAGCTCTGCAAATCCCTGTTTGTAAAGGTAGCGTGAAATTCGTCCCGGCATGCCTGCATATTGCCCGCCTCCGCCCCAGTCTGAATCTATCAGGTCCCAGTGAACGCTGTCATTTCTTGCAATTGAATAAACGCCGAATTTGCCGAGGAATACTCCTTCTTTAATATGGCCGGCTAATTTATTTATCTGTGTGCCTGTCAGAATATCTGTTCCGAGGGCGTCGAAAAGATGTACAGTCCAGATTGTCCCTTTTTTCCCGTCGGGATAAAGATTATCAAACCAGCCTTTATTATTGTTCCACAGGTTTTTATTCATCAGTCCTTTTAAAGTTTCAGCAGCCGAGTAATAATTTGAGCTGTCCGGATCTTTTAAAATTTTCCCCCATTCGGACATACGGTAAAGCAACTGAGTTGTGAGAATATTAAGAATGGGTACAACATGATTATAGCCGTCTGTCCTTATTTCAATTATTTTCTGCGTATCATAACCTACATCAATTAAACCGTCTTTATTTGTGTAATTGGTTTTAAGCTCATCAACCCAGCGTTTCATCCACTGCCATACGTTAGCATCTCCTGCTTTTTCATTAAACAATGTATAGTCATCCGTATGCCTTAAATAGGCATCTATCATAGTCTGAAGTGCAAACGGTTCCTGAATATATATGTTATCCCAGAATGCACCCTTCCAGCCGACATAAGTTCTTTTCATCTTCACTTCACGCATATCTGTCAGGATGGCTTCTTTCAGGCTTTTGGGATCAAGCATAGCTAAAATATCTGAAGAGTATGAGTTGTCCCAGCTTATTGTAAAAGGCCACGTACCAACTGCCCAAAACGGGTTAGTTATGAAATTCGGATTCTCATACCTGCTCATCAGTACAGATAGCAAACAGCGGTAATAATATTCCTGAACTTTTTTATCTGAGCATTCAAGCTTTGGAACAGCGTTATATGCCCATTTCAGCTTATCTCTTGTAATCTGCTCCGCTTTCTGCATACGAAGTTTAATATCTTTTTGAAATAATTCAGGAGCTTTTTGGCCTGCCTGATAGAACTGAACTGCAAAATATACGGTTACAAATTCACCCGGCGGTAAAGTTAAATCAAAGCCCTTGCTGCTTACTGTTTCTATATCCGAGGAAACTCTAACCTGCATTTGTTCACTTGCCAATGTAAAAGCATCAACCTGCTTTACGCTGTCAGTTCCATTCATCCCTTCGCATTTTAGTGATCCGGCAATTTGCTGCGGGATAATTGTAAGATTTAACGGTTCATCATTTCTATTCTTTAACGTAATTTTTAAGTACACTTCATTGGTATCATAGGAAACACTGGTTTGAGTGTTTATTGAGAAGCTAATCCACTTGCCTGCAATCTCTTTGTGAAATGTTCCCGACCTGAAATAAGAGTTCGGCTGCCATTTTTCATCCTGTGTTACCATCATAAAAGGGGAGTTCGGCCTGAAATTCCCTGCCAGCGGATCGTAGCCTTTCCGTTCGTTTATCCATTTCTCCCAGATTTGCGGTACATCATCCCTAATGATTTTTCCCGTTGCGTTATCTAAGAAATTCAGGTTAAAAGAGTAATCCGGGGAACTGAAGGGAAGGAACTGGATGTTTGTAAAGCAAGTGGTACTGTACTGGCGCGGACAAACAAACCCCCGGTAGTTTATTAATAGAGTCTGATAGTCATCGAAGCGCATTTGCTGCCTTTCCATAGCATAATATTCAGGATCGGCAGGAATGTAAGACTGTGAGAAAACATTTATTGATAAAGCCAGGCTCAACAAGAAAAGGAAATTTAAATTTCTGGTTTTCATAATTATAGCATTAGAATTTTATAATAATTATAACCGGCAGATCTGCTTTCCCGGTTTGTTAATTAGACGGTTCAGAATAAAAAAATAAAAATATATCAGAATGAGATGTAAATCAATAAGCCTTCAACGAATTTATTACAATTACAGTATTATTGTAAGTAATAAATAAATTAAATGTATATCATTAAACATTTCCAGGTAACCATTTAATTATTTTAGTTGAAATCTATAAATACTGCCGGGTGATGAACAATAATCAGTTGTTAAGATGGTAATCAAAATATTTGGCTTGGTGTTAAAGGGGTCCAAATATTGCCTTTTCTGTATTAGGCTGTATTCTCAGGCTATTTAAATATTAAAAACAGCTAAATGACTGATTTACGTATAAAAGATATGTCCTTCAAAAATTGAAATTCTTTCCATATTAAAGTATTTTTATCTTTTAATTTAATAAGGCTCGGGCTTAACAGTTTTCATATGCAAACACCTTTAATGTCGCAATACAGCAAGATAAAAGCTGCTCATCCGGATACGGTACTTCTTTTCAGGATGGGTGACTTTTTTGAGACTTTTGAAGAAGACGCTAAGATAGCGGCAAAAGTTTTAGGTATAACTTTAACTAAACGCGCAAACGGCGCTGCGGGTGATGTTCCGCTTGCCGGTTTTCCGCACCATGCACTTGATACATATCTGCCCAAACTTGTACGGGCAGGCTACCGAGTTGCGGTTTGCGAGCAAATGGAAAATCCTAAGTTTGCTAAAGGAATTGTAAAAAGGGAAGTTATTGAAGTAGTAACGCCCGGCGTTGCCTTCTCAGATAAGCTGTTGGACCATAAGAAGAATAATTACCTGATGGCTGTATGCCTTAAGGATGAAATTGCAGGCATTTCATTTTCGGACGTTTCCACGGGTGAATTTTACACCTATGAAGTTCCCGCTTCTTTTCTTCAGCAGCAGTTGGAAATGATTTCCCCATCAGAGCTTCTTGTGCAGAAAAAAGATAAAGACCAGTTTATTGCGCTTGTTAATAAGGTTAATCAGACAATAAGAATAACCAAGGTAGACGACTGGATATTCAATTTTGAATATGCAAAAGAGCTGCTTGTTATGCAGTTTAAAACCGTCAACCTTAAAGGTTTCGGCATAGATAATTTTTATACCGGAATTATTGCATCCGGGGCAATACTAAGCTACCTGCAGGAGACACAAAAAGAAAATCTTTCGCACTTAAGCAGGGTATCGGCATACAATCCTTCCGAATACATGGCGCTTGATCATTCAACCAAGCGGAACCTTGAAATTACTTTTTCAATGCAGGACGGCAGCAGGGAAGGGTCGCTTATTGCCATTCTTGATAAAACCGAAACCGCAATGGGCGGCAGGTTGTTGAAAAAATGGATTACTGCTCCTTTAAGAAAATTGGATATGATCTTAAAACGGCAGGACAGCGTTGATGAACTTGTGAAAAGTAAATCCCTAAGAAAAAATCTTATTGCTGAATTAAAGGAAATCGGCGACCTTGAAAGATTAATATCAAAAGTCTGCACCGGCAGGGCAAATCCGCGGGAAATTGTTGCAATTAAAACTTCACTAAGAAAAATTCCGCAGATAAAAACTTATTTAAATGACGCACAGGTAAAAACACTTTCACAAATATCCGAGGGTTTGCTGCCGCTTGACAGGCTGGTAGAAAAAATTCAAAATTCAATTGTTGATACGCCGCCTCTTAATTTTGTTGACGGCGGTATAATTAAAAAAGGTTTTAGCCCTGAATTAGATGAGCTGCGGGATATTTCTATAAACGGCAAAGGCTGGATTGCGAACCTGCAAAAATCCGAACGGGAAAGAACAGGCATCCCTTCTCTTAAAGTGAACTTTAATAAAGTATTCGGCTATTATATTGAAATAAGCCATGCTAATAAGGATAAAGTACCTGCGGATTATATCCGCAAGCAGACTCTTGTAAATGCGGAAAGATTCTTAACTCCCGAGCTTAAAACTTATGAGGAAAAAATCCTTAATGCTGAAGAAAAGATTTATGAACTCGAAACGCAGTTATTTAATGAAGTAAGATTAAGTGTTGCATCGGAAGCAGAGATGATTCAGCAGAATGCAAGGCTTATAGCAATGCTGGATTGTTTCATCTCTTTTGCGGAATGCGCAGAGCAGTATAATTACGTAAAACCCGTTCTAAGCGATGATACAAAACTTGTTATAATAGACGGCAGGCATCCGGTTGTTGAAAGGATTCTTCCGCCGGGTGAGAAATTTACATCCAATAGCTGCAGGCTGGAAAATGAAGACGACCAGATAATTATTTTAACCGGGCCTAATATGGCGGGCAAGTCGGTTTATTTAAGGCAGGTCGGTTTAATTGTACTGCTTGCACAGATAGGTTCGTTTGTGCCGGCAAAGGAAGCACACATAGGAATTGTGGACAGAATATTTACAAGAGTAGGCGCAAGCGATAATATCTCCGCCGGCGAGAGTACATTCCTTGTTGAAATGCAGGAAGCGGCAAATATTCTTAATAATGCAACGCCGAAAAGCCTTGTCCTTCTTGATGAAATAGGTCGCGGTACAAGTACATTTGACGGCATTTCAATAGCCTGGGCTTTAACGGAATATCTGCATGATAATCCTGAAGTTGCCGCAAAAACTCTTTTTGCAACTCATTACCATGAATTAAATGAAATGGCGGAATTGTTTCCGCGTATAAAAAATTACAAGGTGGAAGTACGCGAGCACGATGATAAGGTATTCTTTCTGCATAAAGTAAGCCTGGGCAAAGCTGACCACAGCTATGGAATCCAGGTTGCGCAGATGGCAGGGCTTCCTATGTTTGTAACTAAAAGAGCTAAAGAAATTCTTGCAAATTTGGAGAGCAAAGAATTAACTCCTTATGAGGAGAAGAAAGAAAAACTGAAAAAGATTAAACAGGATAACGATAACCAGATAAATATGTTTGAAATACGTGATGATAAATTACGCGGAGAGATTGACGATATTGAAATTAATAATCTTACTCCGCTTGAAGCATTAAACAAACTTCAGGAACTTAAAAAGAAGGTGAAGAATGATGTTTAAGAATATTATTTCTTCAAAGATATTAATTGCTTTAGCTGTTATTTCAGGTGCGCTGCATTTTGTATCATGCCAAAGGAATTACAGCCCGGAACAGAAAAAATATATTCAGGATACTGAACGGCAGAGAAAAGATAAAGACGATTTTATGAAGAATAATCCTGAATCACCGTTTAATCAGGATATAAAGGCAGCTTTCCACCCTTTAAAATATTATGATGTTAACCCTGATTTTGTTTTTAAAAGCAAACTTTACAGATATAGCATACAGGATACGATAAAAATATTCGGTACAAAAGGCGAAGAACGGAAAGCGGTACGTTTCGGGTACGTAAAATTTAATTATAAAAATATTGAATATAAGCTTAATGTATATGAAGGTACATCCAAAGACGGTTCCGTTTATTATGCAATCTGGTTTACAGACAAGACAACCGGCGATGAGACATACGGAGTAGGCCGTTATTTAGATTTTGATTTAAACAATGATTCCAATTATGTTTATACAATAGATTTTAATCTTGCATATAGTCCGTACTGCTCATACAGTGCTAAGTATTCATGTGCTATCCCTTCTAAGGAAGATCACATAGATCTTGCAATTGAAGCTGGAGAGAAAAAATTCCATTAATTATTATTAGGAGTTAATTGTGGTAGTCGTTTTAGAAAAAAACATATCCGACAAGCTGATAGAAAATGTTATTAAGCATCTTGAGGATTTCGGGTTTGCCGTCCATAAGTCAACCGGGGTGGAACAGATTATTTTAGGCGCAATCGGGGTAAAACCTGATTTTGATACACGTAAAGTAAAAATTCTTGACGGAGTGGCAGAAGTCTACCGCATTACAGAACCATATAAGCTTGCAAGCAGGACTTTTCAGAAAAACGATACCGTAATTAAAATTAAAGATATATCAATCGGCGCTAATGAAGTTGTTATGATGGCAGGCCCGTGTTCGATTGAAAATGAAGATCAGATTTTTACCATTGCAGAAATAGTTGCAAAGTCAGGTGCAAAAATACTGCGCGGAGGAGCTTTTAAGCCGCGTACTTCACCTTATGCATTTCAGGGCCTTGGCGAAGAAGGTCTGAAACTTATAAGGAAAGCTGCGGATAAATATAACCTTCTTGTTATAACCGAAGTTATGGAGTCAAACCAGATAGAACTTATACAGGAATATACGGATATCTTTCAGGTCGGCGCCAGAAACATGCAGAATTTTTCCCTTCTAAGAGACCTTGGCAAGATAACCAAACCTATTATGCTCAAGAGAGGTTTGTCGGCTACAGTGGAAGACTGGCTTATGTCTGCTGAATATATTCTATCCAGCGGCAACCGCGAGGTAATGCTATGCGAAAGAGGCATACGTACGTTTGAAACATCTACAAGAAATACATTTGATCTTTCGGCAATACCCGTTGTGCATAAGAGAAGCCATTTGCCTGTAATAGCTGATCCTTCACATGCAACAGGATTGCGCGATAAAGTCCTGCCTATGGCCAGGGCTGCAGTTGCTGCCGGCGCAGACGGGCTTATGGTTGAAGTTCATAACGATCCCGAAAAAGCTCTTTCCGACGGGCCGCAGGCGCTTCTTCCGGATCAATATTTGGAATTAATGAATCAGGTAAAATTAATTGCGGGTGTTATCGGAAGAACAATGTAATTTGTGCGCAGCAGGAACAGGTTAATAATTTCTTAGTGTATCTACGTGGTAGTATTGTACTAAATTCTAAATGCGGAGAAAGCCATTTCACCACTAAGACACTTAGAACACTAAGAAACACTTAGAAAATTCGGGGCCGCTGCATGATAAGATAAAAAATCAGTATTTTATAAATTAACATAAGAAATTTCTTTTGAGTGTAAAAAATATTTCCATAATAGGCCTTGGCTTAATCGGCGGATCAATT
>JARLHB010000480.1 GCA_031292465.1 Ignavibacteriaceae bacterium | reverse complement strand
GGTTTGGATTAGCGCTTATCCAAATAAAGATACAGTTGAGGGAATACGGAAATATTATAAAATTCCCAAAAACATTGTTCCTGTTTCCATAATTTCTTTAGGCTATCCGGCTGAAGAAGTAAAAACAGAAGACAGATTTGACAAATCGCGAATCCATTTTAATAAATGGTAAGATATTTATTGCCGCGGCCTTCAAGCAGTGGCATTTGATTGCAAAGGGCTTAACTTTTTGTTTTATTTTGACTCGGCTTGTGCATTATCTCGTACTCTAATTCTGCATCCAGGTTCTGCCTCTCCATCTTTTTTGTTTTTTCCATCAATTCTTCATGATGCTCTAAAAGATATGCAAGCTTCTTTTTACCGTAAGATACACGGGTAATTATAACAAAAAGCACCGGGACAATAAGAATGGCTAATGTACAATCTGCAATCATACCGCCAAGAACCGTAAATCCAATTGTATTCCTCGCTACCGCACCGGCTCCGGTTGCAAATGCAAGAGGTAGAACGCCCAATATAAATGCCATAGACGTCATAATTATGGGGCGCAATCTCAGCCTGACTGCTTCCAATGTAGAATGAATAAGTTCTTCCCCCCGGTCCACACGTACCTTGGCAAATTCCACAATAAGGATAGCATTTTTAGCAGAGAGGCCTATTAATGTTATAAGACCAATCTGGGCATAAACATTATTTGTAAGCTTCGGAAGACAGTAAAGCATTAGAATAGCTCCAAAGGCTATAATAGGTACAGCAAGCATAACAGATAAAGGTACCGTCCAGCTTTCATAGAGTGCTGCGAGAAACAGGAATACAAATGTTATTGAAAATATAAAGATATAAATTGTAGTTGAGCCTGCCTTAATTTCCTCATAGCTCAATCCCGAAAATTCATAAGTATACCCGCGGGGTAAAACTTTTGCTGCAGTTTCTCTAAGCGCTTCTATTCCCTGATTTGTACTGTATCCCGGCGGGGTTGAGCCGTCAACCTCTGCGGAACGGAATAAATTAAAATGAGTAACCAGTGGAGGCGCTTCCGATATTTTATAACTGATCAGTGCGCTTAAAGGAAGCATTTGTCCCGCCTGGTTTCGGACATAATATTTGTCAGCATCCGATATTAACGCACGGAAAGTAGTGTCTGCCTGAACCACAACATAAAATATACGGTTATAAAGTGTGAATTGATTAACGAGTAAACTGCCCATAAAAGACTGAAGCGATGAAAATACGTCCGAAACATTCACTCCAAGTTTTTCACATTTTTCCCGGTCAACTGTAAGTTTATAGCTCGGTGTATGCGCACCATAGTAGCTAAAAGCAGTACTGATAGCAGGATTTTTATGCGCTTCAGCTACAAACTTTTTAACTACCTTTTCAAATGCATAAACATCGTCATTAGTATTGCCTTGTTGTATCTGCATACTGAAACCGGCTGCCAATCCTATTCCGTTAATTGGAGGAGGAGGAATGACTACTATATTTGCATCTTTAATACCAGCCATTGCAATACGTTTTCTTAGCACATTCATAATACCGGGCACCTGCTCTTCCGGTACTGTACGTTCTGCCCACGGCTTTAACATGCAAAAGACACTGCCGCTGTTTGAAGTAGCACCTCCATTAAGAATGTTGAATCCGGATACTGCGGAATAATGATTGATTCCCGGTGTAGAACCTATTACATGCATTAATTTAGTCATAACGGCTACTGATTTCGTAGTTGTAGTACCTTCGGGCATACTATAAGTAACAAAAAGGCGGCCTATATCTTCACCCGGAATGAATCCTGATGGTTTACTTTTGAATAAAAGGACCGTACCGATGCATATACATATAAGCAGAATCACTATATAAAATGAATCGTGAATGCAGCGTTTAACGCCATGTGTATAATCATCATTAAGTTTTCCGAACCAAATATTGAAAAGATAAAAAAATCGTCTCGGCCATTTAGTTTCTTTGTTTATACGTGATGGTTTTAAAAGAAGCGTGCAAAGAGCAGGTGTAAGTGATAAAGCAACAAACGCCGAAAGTATTACAGAGATAGCAATTGTAATTGCAAACTGCTGGTATAACCTGCCAACTATACCTGGTATAACCCCTACAGGAACAAATACAGCTGCTAATATAAGTGCAATAGCTACAACCGGCCCTGAAATATCCTTCATTGCCCGGTAAGTTGCCTCCTTGGAAGTCATCCCGTAAGCGTCTATATAATGCTGAACCGCCTCCACTACAATTATTGCATCATCGACAACAATACCAATTGCGAGCACAAATCCGAACATTGTTAATGTGTTAATAGTAAAGCCGAGCGGTACAAAAGAGATGAAGGTGCCTAAAATAGAAACAGGTATTGCAAGAAGAGGAATAATGGTAGAACGAATGTTCTGAAGGAACAGGAAAACAACTATGGCTACAAGGCCCAGAGCCAATAGCAGGGTTTTCACAACTTCAGTCATCGAAACTTTTATAATCGTAACCGTTTCAAAAGGCACCTTATAATCAACATCATCAGGAAAAGATTTTTTCAACTGCTGCAGTGTAGAGTAAACATTATTTGCCGTTTCAAGAGCATTGCTTCCCGGAGACTGGTATAAAAACAGTATTGAAGCCCTTTTCCCGTCAACAAATGAATTGCTTGAAAATGAAAATTTCCCCAATTCAACTCTTGCCACGTCTTTAAGATAAACAACTTCGCCGGTGGACGGAATAGTTTTAACAATCACTTTTTCAAAATCGGAAACATTTTTTAACTGACTGTTTACAAGTATTCCCTGTTCAAATATCTGCTGATCGCTTTGCGGGGCAGCGCCTGCTGAGCCGGCTGCCAACCTTACACTTTGAGAATTTAATGCCGATATTACATCCTTTGGCGTTAGCTGGTATGATGCCATCTTTTCCGGGTTCATCCAGATACGCATGCTGAAATTATCTATACGTGCATTTATATCTCCGATACCCGGTGTACGCAACAAAGCATCTTTAATATAAATATTGGTATAATTATCAAGGAATGTAACGTCATGTGTTCCTTTAGGCGAAAATATAGCTACCTGCATAAGCATACTGGGGTTTCGGGCCCGAACCGTCATACCAAGTTTGCTTACTACTGAAGGTAATAAAGGAGAAGCGATACCTACCCGGTTCTGTACGTTTAAGGCGGCTATATGTACGTTTGTTCCGACATTAAAAGTAATACCTATATTGGCTCCCCCGGAATTGGTGCTGGTACTGGACATATATTCCATACCCGGTGTACCGTTTACCTGTTCTTCAATAGGAGTTACAACAGTCTGTTCCACAGTTTGAGCATCAGCTCCTGTGTACTGTCCGTTAATACTTACAGAGGGTGGAGTAATATTAGGATACTGATCAACAGCCAGATTGAATATACATATTATTCCGGAAATTGCTAATACAATAGAGATTACTATAGCCGTAACCGGCCTTTTTATAAATGTATTTGCTATCATTGTTGATCAGGATTATGAGATTCCCGAGAAATTTTAATCTCGTATTCCAACACGGGATCAATATTTTGCTCTTCAATTTTTCTTGCTTTTTCCATCAATTCCTCGTGCTGAAGCTGAAGATCATCTAACTTTTTCCTGCCATACGACAAACGTGTAATTAATACGAACAAAACCGGGACAATAAATATGGCAATTGAAGACGCAGCAAGCATACCGCCAAATACAGTAAAACCGATGGTTCTTCTTGCTACAGCACTGGCACCGGAAGCGAATACAAGCGGCAATACTCCAAGTATAAAGGCTAATGATGTCATAACAATTGGCCGTAAGCGAAGTTTGACTGCATCCATTGTAGATTTCATAAGTTCTTCTCCGCGGTCAACGCGTACCTTGGCAAATTCTACTATAAGGATGGCATTTTTAGCAGCCAAACCAATCAGTGCTATCAGTCCGATTTTTGCATAAATGTTATCGGTAATGCCCGGCAGCAGGTTAAGCGTAAATATAGCGCCAAATACACCTACCGGCACCGCAAGCAATACTGAAAACGGTACCGACCAGCTCTCATATAATGCTGCCAGGAAAAGGAACACGAAAGTAATTGAGAAAATAAAAATAAAAGTAGTGATTGAGCCTTCCTTTAGTTCCTCATGGCTCAACCCGGAATATTCATAATCATACCCTTCGGGCAATACTTTTTCTGCTACTTGTTTCAGTGCTGCAAGTGTTTCCGTACTGCTATACCCGCGTGGAGAAGATCCGTCAACTTCAGCGGAACGGAAAATATTAAAATGCGATATTAGCGGTGCAGCTTCCGATGGTTTATAGCTGATCAATGTTCCGAGCGGCACCATTGTACCGGCCTGGTTACGTACATAATATTTATCAATATCCGATACAAACTGACGGAACATTGTATCTGCCTGTACTACAACGTGAAAAGTACGGTTATATGTAGTAAAATCATTAATATACATACTTCCCATATATGCCTGAATTGTTGTCAATACATCTCCGACATTTACTCCGAGCTTTTCGCATTTATCCCTGTCTACCGTAAGGGTGTAATTCGGAGTGTGGGCAGAAAAGAAAGTATATGCATTTGAAATTGCAGGATTTTTATTTGCCTCGGTTACAAAATTATTTACTACTTTTTCAAATGCCTGTATATTATCATTTGTATTTCTCTGCTCTATCTGGAAACTAAAACCGACAGTTGAACCGACGCCTGGAATAGGTGACGGCTGGATAACCTGCACATCAGCGTTCTTTATACCTGCTTCAGCAATACGGTCTTTAACCACTTTCATAATGCCGGGAACCTGTTCGCTTGCCTTTGAACGCTCATCCCACGGTTTAAGCTGGCAATAAATTGTTCCGCAATTTGAATTAGTTGCATTGGTTTGAACATTCAATCCGGATAAAGCTGCATAATGCCCGATACCCGGTGTTGATTCAATTACTTTCATCAAACTGTTCATAACTGCAACAGATTGTGTGGTGGCAGATGCCGGTGGCAATTGAAATGTTACATATATATTTCCATCGTCTTCGGAAGGAATGAACCCGGACGGTTTATTTCCAAACAAGAAAATGACTGCAATGCAAATACATACAAGAAAGATAACAACAAACTTTGAGGCCTTAATACTTCGCCTTACACCTTCCGAATAATCCGCAGTAAGTTTTTCAAACCAGTTATTAAAACCGGCAAAAAATCTACCCGGCCATTTAGTCTCTTTGTTTTTAGGCGTTGGCTTTAAAAGAAGACTGCAAAGCGCAGGTGTTAACGATAAGGCAATGAAAGCCGAAAGCAATACAGATATAGCTATTGTAATAGCGAACTGCTGATATAGCCTGCCTACAATTCCCGGTATAAATCCAACCGGTACAAATACTGCCGCCAATATGAGAGCTATGGCTACAACCGGTGCCGAGATGTCTTTCATCGCATGATAAGTAGCCTCTTTAGCAGACATCCCCTTCTCATCGATGTAGTGCTGTACGGCTTCCACCACAATTATTGCATCATCCACTACTATACCAATAGCCAGTACAAACCCGAACATTGTAAGGGTATTAATTGTAAACCCAAGCGGTATAAAGAAACAAAATGTTCCTATAATAGATACTGGTATTGCAAGAAGCGGTATAAGAGTGGAGCGCAGATTCTGAAGGAACAGGAATACAACTATTGCTACCAGAAGCAGGGCCAACAATAATGTATATACTACATCAGCCATAGAAACTTTTACAACTGTAACCGATTCAAACGGTACTTTATAATCAACATCAGCGGGAAAGGATTTTTTCAACTGTTCCAGCGCGGCATTTACTCCGCTGGCTGTTTTAAGAGCATTGCTGCCCGGCGCCTGATAAATAAGCAGGCATGAAGCCCGTTTTCCATCAACATATGAGTTGCTGGAAAAAGTAAATCTGCCAAGTTCAACTCTTGCTACATCCTTAAGATAGACTAATTCGCCTGTTGCCGGAACTGTTTTAACAATTACATTTTCAAAATCCGATACAGTACTTAACCTTCCGTTTACAAGAATACCCAATTCAAATGATTGTGTTTTTTGTTGAGGAGGCACTCCGGCAGAGCCCGCAGCTACCTGAACATTTTGTGCATTCAATGCATTAATTACATCAGTAGGAGTTAAAGAATTCGCTGCCATTTTTTCCGGATTCATCCAAATGCGCATACTGAAATCATCAGAATACCTGCTAATACTACCAACGCCGGGAACACGTAGAAGCGCATCCTGAATAAATATATTAGTATAATTATCAAGGAAAGTAATATCGTGAGTTCCCTTTGGCGCATATACCGATACCATCATAAGCATGCTTGGATTTAAAGCACGCACTGTAAGGCCCAGCCGGCTTACTGCGGAGGGCAGCAAGGGAGTGGCAATACTTACCCGGTTCTGAACATCCAGGGTAGCAATATCAATATCGGTTCCAAGATCGAATGTTACGTTCATCGACATTAAACCGTTATTGGTATTATTACTCTGCATGTATTCCATCCCCGGCGTACCATTTACCTGCTGTTCAATCGGGGTGGCAACTGTTTGCTCAACTGTAAGTGCATCGGCACCTGTAAATTGGCCGTTAACCTGAACAACCGGGGGAGTGATTTGAGGATACTGTTCAACAGGTAAATTGAATATGCATATTATACCGGTAATCACTAATACTACGGAAATAACCATAGCAGTTACAGGTCTTTTAATAAATGTATTAGCGATCATAGCTTAATTATAGTATAGGAAATTGGATTTAATATTAATTAGATATTGCTTCGAACAGTTTGTCCGATGAACTGGCCTATCTTGTTTCTTCTTTTTCATGGGCGGCACAGGTTTTTCCTAAGGCTTTATCCGTGAGCCGTTATGCAAAGACTGAACACCTTCAACAACTACTCTGTCGCCTTCTTTTATTCCGTTCTTAATAATTATATTAGGAGCTATTACAGTACCTAACTGAACTTTCTTTTGAAATGCGAACACCGCATGACCTTTTTTACCTGCCTGCGTTCCGCCAGCATTTTCACCGGTATTTACAATAACCGAATCTTTGGCTAAGTAAACGAAATATTCGCCCATTTCTTCCACAACAGCTGCATTTGGTATTACTAACTGCGGTGTTGTATCCATATTGCGGACTCTTACGACAAAGCTCATGCCTGCACGTAAAAAATGTTTGGGATTTGGAAAGACAAGCCTTATCCTTATAGTGCCTGTTTGAGGGTCAACTGAACGGTCAATAACAGAAATTTTCCCAGTATAAGGATAAATAGTATTGTCTGATAAAGAAAGAGTAAATAATGAATCAGACGCATTGTACTTATTATTCTGAATATTTTGAAAATAAGGCAACTGCTTTTCATTTATCAGGAAATCTACAGCCATTGGATCATCTGAAGATATTGTATTTAATATGGTCTGCCCCAGGACAGCTAAGTCTCCTACTTTCACCTGGCTGAAGCCAATTGTACCTTCGAACGGTGCTCTAATAACTGAAAAGTTTAAATTGGTACTTGCTGTTTTTAATGTCTGTTTAGCAGACTCATATTGGCTTTTTGAATTTTCTAAAGTTATCATTGCATGATCATAAATCTGTTTTGCAACTGCTTTATTTTTATTAAGTTTCTCATAACGGTCAGCATCATCCTGGGCTTGTTTTAAATTTCCTTCTGCAACTTTAAGATTAGCTTCAGCTGTCTGGTAATTATTTTCATAGATGCTTCTGTCAATCTCATAAAGTTTTTCTCCCTTTCTTACATGAGCGCCTTCTTTAAAAAGAATTCCCGTGATATAGCCCTGCACTTGTGGACGCAGATCGACCTGGTTAAGTGCAACAGTTGTAGCTACATACCTGTCATAATAAACAACACTTTGAGATTTTACCGTAAATAGATTAACCGGTATCGAAGAAGGAGGCGCGGCCGGCTGTTGCTTACATGAAGAAAGGAATATACTGCTTATTATAGTTATAGTTAATATTATTTTATTCATAATTCTTTTAGTTATTAATGCTTAATAATTAAATGTTATTTCACCCATTGCTTTTTCCAGGTCTATCTTGCTTGATAATAGCTGGAACAATGCATCCGTATAGCCAATTTCCGCCGTTATCAAATTCGATTCTGCAACAATTAAGTTAAGGTATGAAACTATTCCCTGCTCATACTGCTGCAACACAATATTGAAAACATTTTTTGCACGTGATTGATTATCCTTCAACAAATGCCAATTATACAAGTTACTTTTATAATTTGCTAATGCAGATGTATACTCTTCATATATCTCTGACTTCAAGCCAGCCTCTGATAAATCCAAAACTTCTTCCCGAAGCGCCGATTCATGAATATTTTCAATGCGTGAGAAACCTGTAAATAATGGCAAATTGAAAGATAATCCAACAGTAGAATAGGGATAATGATTTTTGAAAAGATCAGAATATATATTGTTTTCATATTCAAAGTAATAGTTGTAAAATGCAGAAACAGATGGAAGGAATGAAAGCCGATTGTAAACTGTTTCCTGATGCTGAATTTTTTTTACAGTTTGAAGCTGCTGATACTCAATACGTTTTTCATATTCCAACTGTTTCGTAGTATCGAAAGTTATTTCCTGCTCCATTTGCGTGGTATCAAAGACTACGTTAAACTGTTTTTCAGGAGAGTACCCCATCAACTTTTTCAAAGATGCATATCCGGGCGCTACATTTTGAACCTGCTGCATCAACTGGGCTTTTGAATTATTAAGAGTTATAACAGACTGTTCATAATCTGTTTCATCAACAAGGCCTTCTGTAAATTGTTCACGGGTATCTTCTACTGTTTTTTCGAGACGTGCAGTATCTTCTTGCAATACATTGATTTGTTCAAGAGTAAGGAGGAGATTATAAAATGATTTACTTACTGCCGAAACAATATATATTTTTGTACTGTCTGTTATTTGTTCAGCTTGTTTATTGTTTAAAGGCGCTGTCTGTGCGGCATTTAAAAGCTGCGGCTCAAAAATTGTTTCCGAAACAGATAATTCCGGTATAAATGTATTGCTCACACCTGTATGTGTTGCTGTGTACTGTCCACCGGAACCGGAAACAAGAGTGGTTGGTAATTGATTGTAATGCACCAAACTTCCGGTCAGATTTACCTGAGGCAGCCAGCCTGATAAGTTAATGGCATTACTTGTCCTTACAATAGACTGGTTGATTATTGACTGCTTCAAAGCAGGCTGATACCTTAACGCATATTTAACGCAATCGCCAAGTGTAAAAGATTTAACTGTATCTGTTGAGAGATCATTTTGCGAATATGAGCTTGATGGGATATTTATTAAAATTGCTGTTAGAAAAATCAAATGCCTGATTTTTACTTTAATTAACTTTGAATTTATTATTGGAAAATAATTTCGTTTTTCAGCTTGTTGCCCATCACAAGCTGTAGGTAAGAAAAAATTTTTACTCGTATGTAATAATCTCACAAATACATCCATATATTCATGTGGAAAAATTTCAACTAATATATTTCAGAATAATTTCGCTCTCAAAAACATTCACCCCTAATGCTATAAGACAGAATATATCTGAACAAGGTTTAATTTATAAATAAAAAAATCTTATAAATACAAAGATTTAATTATAGTATAAACAAAATTACAATATATTATCTATCTGACATGACTAAGATCTTACAGGTTTAATATATTTTTGGTTTTAATAAAAAGTTGTAATTGGTTTAATATTTTCAAGTAAATAAAAGACAATTATTCCTTTAGTGAACACTTTCTTCATCTGCACTTAGTTCATGAGTGTCATTAGTTGTGGATACAATTTCCGTCAATATTCCCAGCCGTTTATAAACCGGGCGAACAATAGGCCTGATATCCGGGAGCTTTTTTGTAAAAACGGCCGCACCGGCAAGGCAAACGGCGCCCCCTAATATAAGTGTTTCCCGCACTCCTATTAAGCCCGCCAGGCTTCCAAATATTAAACTTCCGAAAGGAGCCATGCCGATAAAGGCCATCGAATAAAAGCTTAAAACGCGCCCGCGCTTATTTTCATCCGATATTGTCTGGAGCATTGTGTTGGAAGAAACTATTTGGAATAGCATGCCCAGGCCGCAAATTGCCATAAGAATTATAGACAGCCAAAGTATTCTTGAAATGGAAAACGCAATCATGCCCGTACCGAGCAAAAAAACCGCACCTGCTATTAATTTCCAAAGGCCGACTACCGATTTTCTGTTTAGCAAATATACAGT
>JARLHB010000479.1 GCA_031292465.1 Ignavibacteriaceae bacterium | reverse complement strand
TTGTAAAATCATCCCAGGCAAACATAAAAAATATTTTAGCCGGTATTAAGCTAAGCCATTTAGCAGGATGTGATATAATCCAATCTTTTGTTTTCTGTTTATAGAAATTTTCCTTTTCAATATATGTTAAAGAATCAGAGTTTTGAATATATCCAACATTACCCTTTTCAAGTACCCTGGCATTGAAGGCACCTGTCGTGTTATCATTAGCGCCAATTAATAAATTTAATGGACCTGTTGAAGATGTATATATAAATTTACCGAATGATATTTGAGTGACGGTTCCCAATGCAATTATAAAAAGCGACAGTCCCAGGATTAAAGCAATAAGCTGTTTTGTTACATAATTTCTTTTAATAAACCTCACCGCAAGAGTTATTAAAAACGCTGCAACCAACCCCCACCCTACCGGCCTGACAGCAATCGAGGCCGCAGCAAATACACCGGCAAGGAATAATGACTTATTGCTATCCTTGTAGAAGAAATATAATGAAGATAATACTAACACTTCAAAAAACATTTCCGTAAGATTTATTAAAACAAGTCCCAATATGTTTAAATAACACATATACAACAAAAGGCATACACACGCGGTTTTTCTGTCTGTAAATCTTTCACTTAGCCTGAAAAGTAAAAACATTTGAAGCGCATTCAAAAGTATATTAAGAAAGCCTATTGTAATTTGAGCATTATAAATGGAAAGTGCGGCAACTAAAAGATTTACATACAATGGGGCAATAATATAATCTTCGTAGAGATGCGCCTTAGCAGGATAAATAGAGTGATATTTTAAACAATCCTGGGCAAGTTTATAATAATAGTGGGAATCGCTTTGAAACGGCTGCTGCCAGAAGATTACAAGAAGAAACTGAAAAACAAAATATGCTATTACTATCTTAAAAATATTCTTAATAAGATAGTTTAAAATTCGATTCATCTTTAAGGCATTATTAAATTAAGTTTAGTTTACAGATGAACATATTTAAAACTTAAACCCAAGCGAAATTATATTTGCATCGCCAAGCCCGTATGTAAAAGGCTGAAATGCGTAATCAAGTGCAAAGCCGCCCCAAATTATTCCGAAACCGCCGGCATAGCCTTTTGATATATAATTTGACTGGTACCCGCTTCTTAAAGCAATCAGATTGTCATATAGAACTTCAGCGCCGAAGTTGATGTGCGAATCGCTTGTAGGCGTATATTTTTGTAATTCAACTGCTACCGTAACCGCAAACTTATCTAATAACTTAACTTTATATGCAGGCCCAAACTTAAATTCTGTAGGCAGTTTTGTTTCCTCATTTTTCAGTACATTCATGCTGCCTAAATTCTTTATAACAAATGCAGCGCTTAAGCCCTCAATAGGAGTTGTATAATTTAAACCGAAATCAAATCCCCATCCGGTAGCTTCATCAGAATAAATGCCCTCATACAAGTATTTTACAGTAACGCCAAAAGCAAGGCTGTCATATACATTAAATCCTGTTGAAATACTGCCTGCAAAATAATTTGCATTAAATGTTGCATCAGGATTGTCAGTAGCAGCAGTTCTTACCGGGATATCACCAATAGTTGTAATATCTGCTCCAATAGCAACAGGTAAGCCCCATAATGATGTCTTAGCACCTAAAATTTCATCCCTTGTACCCTGCACCCATGAATTGTGCATAATCATAATTTCATTGTCATTATTACCCGCAAGCCTTGCCGGGTTATAGAAAAAGGCAGATACATCATTAGAAGTTTCAGTCCCAACATCGCCCATTGAAATATTACGTGCGCCGAAGCCCAATTTAAGAAAAGCCATTCCGCTGTTACCTGCAGTCTGGGCAAGTATTGTGGAAAATGAAATTAAGAATATGTAAATTATTTTATTCATAAATAAAGCGATCTATTCTATAAAAATCAGAAATTAATATTTAAACCTACTATATGCCTGTCCTGTGAAGAATAAGGTTCAACAACAAAGGCATAATCTACACCTACCCTGATATTATCAAAACTCTTGAAATAAGTAAATCCCAGTGAAGGATTTACAGGGTAATCGGAATTGCTAAGGTTAACCTGGTCAATACCGCCTCGTAAATATAAATCTTTAAAGATATTATACTCAATACCGCCGCGAAGTATATTTGTACCTCCATTGCTGCTTTCCAGCTCCGCCGAAGCAATTATACCGTACTCATCGTTTGTATAGCTTGCACCGATTTTTTTAAGCGTAGGGAATTTGTTGGTTGAAGTTGAACCCTGCTCATTATAAATTGGCGAAGTATCCCATTTATACTGGCTGTTTAAATCTGCAAGCATAAATGATATATTCCAGTGCTTGTTCAAAACATACAATGCGCCTATATCAAGCCCTACTCCTGTGGAGGTAATCTGCTCATATAATTTGTAATAATAAACCTTTACCGCAATACCAAGGGCAAACTTTTTAGAAAATTTATTGGCAAAACCAACAAAGAACTGGTTCTCGGATGTAGTCAGTGCGCCTGTTTTATTACCGTCGTTATCACGCCCGTCTATGTTGCTTACGCCTGAGTTAATAATACCTACGCTTACTCCAGCAGTACCGTTTGGCACCTTAGTTGAATCTTTTGATGAATAAAAATCAAAACGTCTTGTAAAATTCAAAAAGTTTAAGGAGCGGTCTAATGACAAAAACGAATACGACGTTTGAAAAGAATTATCCTGCTGAAACACTGAAAGGGCCGGGTTATAATAAGATACCAGGTTCCCTTCCGTTACAGATGACAGAGCATTTCCCATACCCATGCCTCTTGCTCCGAAGCCCATTCTTGAAAAGGCTCCCGGCATACTGCTAATCTCGCTTACTTTAGGCTGCGAAAATGAAAATACTGCTGAAAATAAATAAATTATTAATAAAACTTTTTTCAATTTTCCCTCAAAACTACGGGCTAATAATTAATGTAAAACTATAACTTTTCCATAAACAGGCTTTTGTGAACCGGGATCAACTCTATAAAAATACACGCCGTTTGGAACGGTATTTCCATGCTCATCCTTACCATCCCAATAATCAATAGTTCCCGATGAGCTGTCAACAACGTGCACCGGATTTCCTCGTGTTGCATTTTGTATTACTGTTCTCACAAAGTGCATACCAAAATCGAATATTCTTATTGTTACGGGAACGCTGCTGCCATTTGTACTGTATTTTATTTTCAAAATATCAGTGTTAGGATTAAACGGATTAGGATATGCATAAGTATCACCTGATGAGCTTAAAGATTTAGAAGCAAAAAAGACTTTCCACGTCCCATTCCATGCGCTTGTATTGCCTGATAATTTTGCAAGCCCTTCGCTAGAACCGAGCCAGATATTATCATCCTGAAAAGCGGCAGCATAAAATGTATTTGTCCTTAGGGATATTCCGGAATTTGCATCTGTAATAATACCGGGCAAAAACCAATTGGCGCCATAATCAATCGTTTTGTAAGCACCGTCATCAGCAACAGCAATTACTTCATTTCTATTAATCCCAAAGTTCCAAACTGTTTGGTTAGGCAAAGTAGTCTGCCAGTTTTGTCCGCCATCAGTGGAATAGCTAACAGCAAAAAATTCAGTAGATCCTTCAGCGCTTCTGGTCGCAGCCCAAATTGTATTATAAAAATAATCATAAGCCAGTGCAACCACCCAGTTACCGCTAATCGGGTTGGCCTGGTTTAAGTGTGTAAACTTTGTCCAGCTAACACCCCCATCTGTTGATTTATTCAGCCCTCCGGCAGTGCCGACATAAAGAGTAAGGCTGTCAACAGCTACTACAGAAAATCCCTCTAAATTTAGATTACCTGTATTACAAATTTTGCCGGATATAGGAGAATAACAAAAATCTAATGTATCTGTAGTTGAAATCGAGTTAAGGTTATCCGGCGGCAGTACAACCCGCTGCCATGATTTTCCCATATCAGTACTTTTTCTCAACCCGCCGGCCCAGGTTGCTATCCAGACTGCGCCTGGAGTAAAAGCTATATCATAAATTACGTTTTCTTGCGGCACAGTAACCGGTAATGCTTTAAGATTATTCTTTCCATAAACAATAACCGTATCTGCATCTGTATCAACCGGCTGAGAAATTGAGGTCCATGTATTCCCGTTATCGGTTGTATATTTTAACCCGCTGCCAGTAGCAACATTGCCTGAACTTGTGTTTTCATCATGTGCGGTAGCAACCCAAATAACCTTATTGTATTTATCATAGCTTAAAGCAGATACATCTTCAGTTCCAAAAGCAGGCGTACCTGTAAAATTTGTCCAGCTGGTTCCCCCGTTTGTAGTAAGACTTACTCCTGCACCGGTACCGAGCCATACTGTATCGCCGAGCGTTACTATATCGGTTATGCTATTGCTGTTAGGAGTTGCATCGGCAGAAGTTTTAGCCATTTTCTTTGCGCTACCCAGATAAAATGATTTAGGCGCTATTTGCGGATAAATTAAAATATTTATAAAAAAGAATAAAAATATTGCTAAAAAGTTTGTTTTAAATTTCATTTAACAAATACATAATGTGTTATTTTATTACTTAGTTTATTGTTATAATTCATAGCCTGGAATTCCCATCTGAATATTCCCTTTGGAACACCTGAGGACGGAAGAGCGATAACACGTGAATAGATTCCATCTCCAGAAACCGCATCGCCATCAACAGTTTCATTACCGTCATCAAACATTACTACCGGATTACTTGAAGATGCAGTTCCATTTGGAGGTATGAATGAATTAAAGAATACTTGTTTCACATCGCTTAAGCCTGCATTATCCTGAACTTTTAAAGTAACTAATATAAAAGTCGTAGATTGGGGATCAATTGAAATAGTATCCGGCGCTGATAAATCAGAAATAACTGGCGGCGGGGTATTTAAGGCATTATCATAAGTAAAGAAATGTTTTGCTATTTCCGTTGTGCTGCCATCGCTGCCGTTTACAAAATAAGATATTTCATAAGAACCATCTATAAGAGACTGGCTCATAGGAAACTTATTTGAATATATATTATCATCTGCTAAAGAATCGCCGTTATCACTTATGTTCCCGTTATCATATAAAATAACAGGTGCATCATTCAGGGCAGTATTGTCAGGTGCGGTAATATTACATGTAACAGAGCTGATATTGCTTTTATTTTTTAACTTTATACTAATAGTTAATAGTGAATCCGTATGAGTATAAAGGAAAATATTGGCGGTACCAATATCCGATACAATATACTGCCCTGTTTCAGGCTGTAGAACCGAATTAAAATCTTTTTGGCATCCCCAAAAGATAAACGGAATAAATATTAAGATATATTTTTTCATCTATGTAAATATCTGTTATTAAATAACTTCCATCAAGGGAAAAAACAATATACTAAAACTTTTTATCCTGCCGAAATTAAAAACGGCGTTGGAGAAAAAGAAATAACTAATATAAAAAAGCTTAAATACCCCAGAGCCATGCGTTTAGAATCCAGTTCACGGTCATCCGGCACTACAGGATGCCGTAGTTTTATTACAAATAATAATAAAGTTGCCCAAACGAGCCAGCCAATCCATCCGGCATTTGATTGAAAATGAAGACGTACTTCAGTTAAAGCTAAAATTATCATTGAAACTATTATTACGGCAATGGAAACAAACGCAATTTTGTTTTCTTTAACTTCCTGAAATAATTTTACTATAAAAAATATTGATAATGCCAATGCCAGTCCGTCCGACCAATCAAAATGCGGAAATGAACTGACTTCTGTCTCAACTATTCCCAATAGCCCTATAGTTGTAATTATTATAATAGAAGACAATGCAACATTATAGTGTTTTTTTTCTCCAAACATTGTATAAGCAATATGACCGCCATCTAACTGTCCTACAGGAAGCATATTCATAGCAGTAACAAATAGGCCAAACCAGCCCACGCATAAATAAGGGTAATGGTATATTTCAGACATGGGAGGAAAGAACTGGCTGCCGTGAATAAATAGTATTTTGAATAACGAAAAAAGTAAAGTATTGCCGAAAGCTAAATCAATAGCATTTTTACCGTATGACGGTGAAAAATAATCGGGGTGTATTGCAAGTAAATAATTTACTCCCGGTACATGAGTAAAGCCATAGAACAATACGACAAGTGAGGCAACAAATCCCGCTAACGGCCCTGCTATGCCGATATCAAACATTGCTTTCTTAGAATAAATAGGCGATTTAGTCCGTATAACTGCACCCATTGTTCCGAAATTGATGAACATAGGAATTGGCGGAAACGGTATATAATAAGGCAATGTAGCCTTTACCCGGTGGTATCTTGCTGCAAAATAATGCCCGAATTCATGGCATGAAATGATAAACATAAGAGAAATTGAATATGGAAGTCCTTTTAGAAGAAAAGACAATTCATAAGGCCCTTCTTTTACGCTTATCCATTGCGCTCCCGCAAATGTGCATGTAATAAATGTTATTATAAACAGGCCTACATGCAGTATATAATTCTTCTTCTCCTTACTTACTGCAGGATCGGTTTCATGCCTTTCATATGTATCACTATAATCTTCAGGCATATTACAAATCCAGATTTATCCCTATTGCTGAATAGCTCTCATTCAAATTATAATACTGTCCGTGGATACTTTTACCTGAGGTGTAAGAATATAAAATACTGAATCCTTTCTTATCGTACTTACCAAATTTAATACCTGCTGCAATAACATTATTGCCTGAATATTTGTCAATCTTTGTAAGTTTGAAATCATAAGCAATAAAAGGAGTAAATACTTTTACTGGCAGCGAAGTGATATAATAATCAAAGCCTGCCTGGTAAATTCCCTTTCCGAAAACATCAGGTATTGTATGGAATAAGTATGTAAGGCCTAAATATCCCCTAAGCGAGCCAACCTGGTAGTATGGAAATAATTCAACAAACTCCCTGCTGTAAACGAATGGCTGCGCACCGTCTTGCCAATCGCCGGTTAATTTATTATAGCTTCCGTCAACCATATGCGTGCTGATATGGCTTAAACGTACACGGATTCCATACTCAGAACAATCATTTACTACTTTATAGCCGCCGTTAACACCGAAAAAGTAATCAATTGTCTGCACAGGGAATTTAAAATCATTCTGATGTTTTAGTCTTGTAAAAGTAAAAAGGTCCGCTCCGAATGATAAAACGGAGTTGCCGCTTTTTAATTGATAAACATCGCTTGAAGTGCCGATATCGAGTTTAATCTTGTCAAGATTAGTTAGATATGAAAAACCTGCTCTCGGCTCAAGAACATTTGCAGTAAACGGCCTTATATTTAATCCTGCTGGAAACCACGTTTCCT
>JARLHB010000478.1 GCA_031292465.1 Ignavibacteriaceae bacterium | reverse complement strand
TGGCTTCGGAATAACTGTATAACGGACTTATATGCTTTTGCTTCGTCAAATTCACAATTTAATATCAGGGATGGGTCCGGTTTTATTCCATGGTGTTTTAATGCGTCTGTTGAACCTGAATACCGCTGTATATCAGGGTAGATTATTCCCGGCCCCTTTAATATCGCTATCCGTTTATGCCCGAGTCTTATAAGGTATTCAACAGCGTTAAAAGCTCCGTAGTAATGATCCGTTGTTACGTAATCCGTATCAGGTTCTTTAAATATCCTGTCAACAGAAATAAAAGGGATGCCGGTTTTTTGGAGGTATTCAATTGATTTTTGAGAATGGGGTACAATTAAGATCCCGTCCACGCGTTGGGAATGGAGTAATTTAATATATTTCAGTTCTTTTGCAGGCTCTTCATCTGTATTGCAAAGCAGCAGGTTGTAATTATGCGAGCTGGCAAAATCCTCAACATATCTAAACCAATTATTAAAAAAAGTATTCTTAATATCCGGCATAATAACGCCGATTGTATTCGTCTGCTTTTTCTTTAACGACCGTGCTATCCGGCTGGGGTGATATCCCATGTCATCCATAATTTTATGGACTTTTTGAATTGTCTTATCGCTGACAATATCAGGATTATTAAAAACCCGCGACACCGTCATTACCGATACATTTGCCCTTTTTGCGATATCAAATATCGTTGACATAAGATGTGGCTTTATTAAATGTTTAACGTTTAACATTTAATAATACGGCAATTATAATCCATTTTCAATAATGATTTTAAGAATTTTCATGGCTGGAATTGAAATAGATATTTGACTTTTAATGTACCGAACGGTATATTGGCATTATAATATTATGAATAATAAAGAAAATATATTAAAATGCGCTCTGGAACTGTTTGCATCCAAAGGATATGATGCGGTCGGAGTGCAGGAAATAGTTACTAATGCCGGTATTACAAAGCCGACAATGTATTATTACTTTGAGAACAAACGCGGCCTGCTGGAAGCTATAATGAAGGAATATGCATCTGATTTGCTGATTAAGGTTACCAAAGCATCGGCGTATCATGGCGATATTACCAAAACACTTACGGATATAACCATGGAGTATTTTAATTATGCAGCAAAACACCCTGATTTTTTCAGGCTGCAATTGAGTTTATGGCTTGCGCCTCCGGAAAGCGAGGCGTTCCAGGTTATCTTTCCGTATCTTGAACTGGAACAGAAGGCCATTGAAGAATTATTTTTATACGCAGCCAAAGACCACGGCAATATGAAAGGGCGGCATGTTTTATATGCACTTTCATTCCTTGGTATAATTCATACTTATATCGGCATTTCTTTTAATGGTTATACAAAATTAAATGATGAGCTTGTTTATAAATTGATTCATCAATTTATGCATGGGATTTTTTCTTAAAATTTTTTATATCTAACTATACCGATTGGTATAGATGATATTTTACAAGGAGAAATAAATAATGAAAAGTAATTGGGCAAAGGATGCCGTCTTTTATCATATATATCCGCTGGGATTATGCGGTGCGCCGTTATCAAATGATTTTAATACAGAGCCTGTTAACAGGCTGGAAAAACTTTATGAATGGATAGACCATATTTCAGAAATGGGCGCTAATGCTGTTTACCTTGGGCCTGTATTTGAGTCTCTATCGCATGGCTATGATACAGCTGATTATTTTAAAGTTGACAGGCGTTTAGGTACAAATGAAACGTTAAAGAAACTTATTGCCGCATTACATAGTAAAAATATAAGAGTTATCCTTGACGGTGTGTTTAATCATGTAGGCAGAGACTTTTGGGCATTTAAAGATGTGCGGAATAATCTGTCCGGTTCAGCTTATTGCGATTGGTTCCAGGGATTAGCATTTAATGGCACCAGCCCGTTTAATGATCCGTTTGTATATCAGGGATGGAACGGGTATTACAACTTAGTTAAGCTGAATTTGTTAAACGAAAATGTAGTTAGGCATCTTTTTGATGCTGTAAAAATGTGGATTGATGAATTTGAAATTGACGGCCTGCGCCTTGATGCTGCAGACTGCCTTGATAAAAGCTTTATCAAACGGCTTGTAAAATACTGTAAAGAGCAGAAGAATGATTTTTGGCTGATGGGTGAGGTAATTCACGGGGATTACCGCGAGTGGGCAGGCAATGATATGCTGGATTCAGTTACAGATTATGAGTGCTATAAGGGATTGTATTCCAGTCATGTTGATAAAAATTATTTTGAGATAGCGTATTCATTTAACAGGTTATTCGGTAATGAAGGAATTTACAAAGACTTGTTCCTTTATAATTTTGCAGATAACCATGATGTAAACAGGGTTGCAAGCTGCCTTACCTCAGAATTACATCTTTACACGTTATACTTCCTTTTATTTACAATGCCGGGGATACCCTCAATCTATTACGGAAGTGAGTTTGGCATAAAGGGAAAGAAGGAAGGAAACAGCGATTTGCCTCTGCGTCCGGCATTGGAATTAAAAGATCTGATTAATAATGCCCCTCTGCCTGACTTATTTAATCTGATTATAAAATTAGCAGTTGTAAGAAAAAATTTACCGGCGCTAAGAAACGGAAATTATAGACAATTATATTTACAGCATCAGCAGTTTGCATTTTTAAGAGAAACGGATAAAGAGGCAGTTATTGTTGCGGTAAACTCTTCAAATGTACCTGTTGATATAGAGTTTACTGTACCTGGCAAAGCTTCATTAAAGTTTGTTGATCAGATATCCGGCGAGGAATTACAGGCATCAGTCGGCAAAATTAAAATGCGATTATGGCCAAATTGGGGAAGAATCCTGACAGACAAGAAATCATAAGAATAACTAAAATTATTCTTTAATAAATTAAGTAATAGCATGGAAGAAGAAAGTAATTCAAATATATTAGAACGCAATTTTAATACAATCAGCCCGTCGGCTAAATCATTATTATTAATGAAAGGCCATACAAATATTCCATTTGCAAAACAGACTGCAGAACTTGTAATGTTACCGGTAAAATATACGCCTGATTTTAATCTAAAGGACAGGACATTTTGGGCAAGAGTACTGCACTTTGAAAACAGGTATTGGAGTATTAACCAGCTATTGAATGATTTACCTGTAAAAAATATCCTTGAGCTTTCATCCGGTTATTCCTTCCGCGGGCTGGAAAAAATACATGAGGGAGACTATCATTACATTGATACAGACCTGCCTGAAATGATAAGCACAAAAAAAGAGTTTGTCTCTGCACTGCAAAGCAATAATCATAATGCAAAGGGCAAATTAGAACTGCTTCCTTTAAATGCATTGGACGAAAATAGTTTTAAGGAAATAGTAAGCCGGTTTCCTGCCGGTGAAGTTGCAATCGTGAATGAAGGCTTAATGATGTACCTTGATAATACAGAGAAGGAAAAACTTTGCAGTATAATACACAAAATACTGATGGAGCATGGCGGCTACTGGATAACTGCTGATATTTATCTTAAAAATAAAATGGATAAGCTGGATCTGAAAATTAATAAGGGAACAAAAGAGTTTTTCGAGCAGCACAAAATAGAGGATAACAAATTTAACAGCTTTGAAGATGCAAAATTATTCTTTAATAAAGCCGGATTTACAGTTGATAAAGAAGCGCATATAAATAGTTCGCAGTTAAGCGCGTTAAAATATTTGAGGAAAAGCATATCTCTGTTTCAATTATTTAAAATGAGCAGGGCAGGGAAAATGCAGTCATCCTGGCGTTTAAAAGTTGCAAAGGTTTGAATTATTAACACACGTTACGCAAAACCAATTTATTTAAAGTGAATTGGTAC
Organism: Ignavibacteriaceae bacterium; assembly: GCA_031292465.1. GTDB lineage: Bacteria > Bacteroidota > Ignavibacteria > Ignavibacteriales > Ignavibacteriaceae > FEN-1297. The sequence continues at coordinate 210 of JARLHB010000478.1, read as the reverse complement.
TGTAAATGACGAAACAATGCCTGCCTGCCGAGAGTGTTGCAAAATTATTTTAGTCATAGCATTGCCCCGACTTTTAAGTCGGTGAAAATAAAAACTAAAAACATCAGGCTTTAGCCGCAATTCTCATTCAATTTTGGCCAAAGCCTTATATTTTTTTTTTGCCTTTTTCCCCGACATAAATGTCGGGTCTATTTTAAATAATATCTGTGT